>RGHK01000164.1 GCA_010024215.1 Pseudomonadota bacterium
TTCTTCTTACGAAGAACAAATATTTGCCTTTGAAGAGCAAATTAAAATAGCAATAGATAAAGACATACCTTTATTTCTTCATCAAAGAGAAGCTCATGATGATTTTTTTAAAATTCTTTCTAAGTATAGAGACAGCATTCCAAAAGCTGTTGTTCATTGTTTTACAGGCACTCAGAAAGAATTAGATGATTATTTAGATATGGGTTGTCATATTGGATTAACTGGATGGATTTGTGATGCAAATAGAAATATAGACCTACGAAAATCACTAATTAATATCCCTTTAGATAAATTAATGATTGAAACTGATTGCCCTTACCTTATTCCAAAAAACCTAGAAGAAAAGCCTAAAAATAATAGAAATGAACCAGCATTTTTACCTCATATTGCTAAAGAGATATCAACATTGATGAATGTAGATATTAATCAACTGGTAAAGAAAACTTATGAAAATAGTATTAACTTTTTTAGCTAAAGGCTCTAGGATCTAATTGAAACTCATTACATATTTCATCTAAATCTGAGCCCACCTCTTTTGAATTGTATTTTATTTTAAGTTTATCTTTTGAAAATCTTGGAGCTGGTGCTGGCTGATTAAAATCATCAATTTTTACAAAAGAATCTCTTTCTAAATGGTGGTAATGATTTTGCACTTCCTCTAAGTCCAAAATAGGAGTTACGCAACCATCTGTTCCAGAAAATAATTGTTCCCAATGACTTCTTGGTTTTGTTTTAATCTTTTCAGCAATAATTTCTTTTAGATTATCCCAATTTTCTTTATTCATTTGATCATCAAATTCTGGAGCATTTAATTCTAATTTATCCAGCAAAATACTGTAGAACTGTGGTTCTATCGACCCAATTGCAATATATTTTTTATCAGAGCATTCATAGGTATTATAAAAATGTGATCCTCCATCTAAAAAATTTGATTCTCGTTCTTCACTCCAATGACCCATTGCTTTAAGTGAATAAAATATACTCATTAAAGACAGTCCTCCATCTATCATTGCTGAATCAACGATTTGCCCCTCTCCGGTTTTAATTGAATTTATGACTGCTGCTAATATTCCCATTGCTAACATCATACCTCCGCCACCATAATCACCTACAAGGTTTAATGGTATTGATGGATTGGTATCTTTCTTCCCTATAGCATTGAGTGCTCCAGTTAAGCTAATATAATTAATATCATGGCCGGCTAAATGGGACATAGGTCCTTGTTGACCCCATCCGGTCATTCTTCCATAAACAAGCGCTTTATTTCTTTTAATACACTCTTCAGGTCCCAAACCTAATTTCTCCATAACACCTGGTCTATAACCTTCAAAAACAACATCAACCTTTTCAATTAACTTCAAGAGTTCTTGTATTGAATCTGGATTTTTTAAATCAGCAACGATTGATCTTTTAGACCTGTTATGAATATCAAACTTATTGTGAAATCCCTTTTGTTTTACTCTAGATACTCTGATTACATCAGCACCCATATCAGCTAAAAGCATTCCACAATATGGTCCAGGTCCAATCCCTGAAAATTCTAAAACCTTAATACCTTTAAGCGGACCCATAAATATATATTATTGGAAAACTTTAAATTTAACTAATAAATTTGGTAACAATGAAAGCGAGGAAATGAAAGCAATTAACATAGCTAATGCTGTAAAAATACCAAATAATTGGGTTGGAAAAAAATTAGAAAGATATAGGATTGAAAATCCTGTAGCAATTGTTGTTGCTGTATAAAAAATTGCTCTACCTGTAGTTGTATGAGCATTATATAAAGCCTGCTCAACTGAATGAGTAATCTTCATTTCTTTTTTGTATCTATAAATGTAATGAATAGTATTATCTACAGCCATCCCTACGCTTATTGCTGCAACAGTAATTGTCATTATATCTAAAGGTATCTTGAGCAAGCCAAGAATTCCTATTACAGACGATGCAACAA
>RGHK01000165.1 GCA_010024215.1 Pseudomonadota bacterium
TTTCCATAATTTTTAATTTGATTTATTTCTTTTTCACTTAGCTCCAAAGTTTTTCCCTTTTTTAGGGTCGAAGGTAGAAAAATTGGTCCATATCTTGTTCTTTTAAGCCTGCTGACTTCAAGATCTAATGATTGAAATATTTTTCTTACTTCTCTATTTTTACCACTTATTAAACACACTGAAAACCATTGATTACTTCCGTTTTTTCGCCCTCAACCACATCTGTAAACTTATGTATTTCACCATCGATCTCAATCCCACTAAGCATCATGTTCTTTTTATCTAGAGAAAATTCACCTCTTGCTCTAACTAGATATTCTCTATCGATTATATTTGAGGGGTGCATACAATAATTTGCAAAAGAACCATCATTTGTAAAAAGCATTAACCCAGAAGTATTGATATCTAATCTGCCAATTGAAATCCAGTTCCTTTTATTTTTAAGATTTGGTAAATAATCAAAGACTATCGGGATATTTTTTTCTCTTACCGAAGATGACAGAACTCCTTCAGGCTTATTTAGAGCAATTAGCTTAATTTCATCAATGCTTGCTTCGATTATATTATTGTCATAAATAACTTCATCATGCTCGGATACTGAAATGCCTATTTGAGCTACTTTACCATTTACTAAAACTCTGCCATCTTTGATAAGAGCTTCACACTTTCTCCTAGAGCCTAGGCCTGCTTTTGCAAGAAATTTCTGCAATCTTTCCGACATTAATTTGTATTAAACTGCTTCAGGAATAACATTATCTTCCTGACTGTTGTCCAAAGTTTGAACTGGATCAGGCAAGTCAGGTAAATCAGAAATTTTCTTCAAATTTAAATCATCTAAAAACTCTTTTGTAGTGGAGTATAGTGCTGGCCTACCTGGGGCATCTTTAAACCCGCTAACTTTTATCCAATTTCTTTCAAGCAATGTTCTAATACTTTGAGTGCTTACACTTACTCCTCTAATATCTTCGATATCACCCCTTGTTACAGGTTGTTTATATGCAATTATTGAAATAGTTTCCATAAGAGCTTTTGAAACTCTTGGTGTTCTTTCATTCCATAAATGAGTTAAAGCTGGGCTGAAATCTTGTTTAATTTGAAGCCTAAACCCCGAGGCAACTTCAGTGATCTCTAGCGAGGAATCATGATATCTAATTTCTAATTCATTTAAGCACTTTTTTATTTCAGAAAGCTCAGCCTGCAATCCATCTAAATCCAGCAAGCTTCTTATTTCTGATATTCTCAAAGGCCTTCCAGCTGCGAACAATAAGGCCTCAACTGTATTTATCATTTTTGTGTTCAAGATACTTCTCCTCTCACAGATTTTAGAAAAATTTCATCAGTTTTATTTTGAATCAACTCAACATGTCCGTCTTTTGCTAACTCTAAAGATGCCAAAAAAGTTACTACCACTCCATGTCTTCCTTCAGACTTTCTCAATGTCTTAGAAAAACTAACAATATTTCTTCTAGATAAAATATCTAAAATAATTTGTATTCTTTCTTGAGTAGACAGCTCTTCAAATTCTATTTGATGATTCAACCTTAGATCAGGTCGTGTCTTAACTTCATGATAAATAGAAACAAGTTCATCTCTAGTTATTAAAATTTCTTTTTTTTCAATATCAAATTTTGGTAAGGATGCTGAGGCAGTAAAAAAATCTCTGTCAATTCTCGGAAGCACAGCAATTTTTTCAGAAACAGCTTTAAATCTCTGATATTCCTGAAGCCTTTTAATAAGAGCTGACTTGGGATCTTCCTCTTCATCCTCATGAGATTCTTGAGGTAACATCATTCTCGATTTTATTTCAGCTAATGTAGCCGCCATCACCAAATATTCTGCAGCCAACTCAAACTGAAGAGCGTCCATAAGATCAATATACTCAATGTACTGATCTGTTATTTTTGAAACATCTAAATCTAG
>RGHK01000166.1 GCA_010024215.1 Pseudomonadota bacterium
CAATTGTTGTTGGTAATTCTGTTGATTTGACCTGGACGACCACTAATGCTATTGAATGTACTGGTTCAGGAGATTGGGATGGCACTAAAGCAACAGGTTCTGGAAATGAAACATTAACATTATCAGAAGTTAAGACCTATACTTTTACATTAACCTGTAGAGGAGAAAGTGCTCAAAATACAGTCTCAAAATCTGTAACAGTTGAAGTTTCCGAGTCTGGTGGATCAGGTTCTGATATATATGCAGAGGATAAAAGCTCATATTGTGCTTCGCCATCTAATGATTCATCATCATATTGGATTGAAGAATTCACATCAGATATCTTAGATGATGAAATTTTTACTTATCAAGAATCTAACGGTTTTTGTGCTACACCGGGTTGCCCAAATGGTGATTCTGATTTTGTTCAAGGTTGGGGTAATAATGAACTTCAATATTACACTAGTTGTAGAGATGGATATTCAAAGAATTGTAATTCAGATACAAATACTACTGAAAATGCTTTTATTGAAGATGGTTATTTAAAAATTCAACCAATATATAACAATGTAAGTCCATTTGAGGATCCATACTGTGCTGACAAAGATTGTTCTTATACATGGGATTACACATCAGCTAGAATTATGACCTCTAGCAAAAAAATTATTTCTCCAGGCTCTGAAGTCACGGTGTGTTTCAAACATCCAGAAGGTATGGGGCACTGGCCTGCAATTTGGATGCTGCCTCAAGGTTTTGTAGAAGGGCAGAAAAAATGGCCTAATGATGGAGAAAATGATTTAGTAGAACATATGCAAAATCATCAAGCTTATGAGACTCAATCAACTATTCACTTTGGGACAACTGGAACCTCAAGAAATATATGGAAAATAGAAGCCGTTCCTGCAAATGTTGACTTTTTTGATAAATTTCATTCAGTAACAATGAGATGGCAAACTGATAAAATCGAATATTTTCTCGATACACAAACTGAGCCTTATTTTTCAATTGTTAAAGATGAGAGAACTGAATTCAATAATGAGTATTGGCCATTTAATGAAGATTTTTATCTGATATTTAATGTTGCATCTGGTGGAACTGCGGGAGGCAACCCCGATACATCAAGATTTTGTCATGATATTGAATGCTCAAATTTTGAAGACAAGGATAGAGCTAGATTATTAATAGATTACATTGAAATTAAATCTATTGATTAGAATTTCTTCTTTCTAACTCCTTAGTAACATCAGAGAAAGAGAGACCTTGAGTTTTTAAAAGTACGAGAAGGTGGTAAATTAAATCAGCTGATTCATCAGTTACTCTTCCATCATTTGTTACTGCTGAGATAGAAGTTTCACCAGCTTCTTCGGTAAGCTTTTTAGAGATCTCTTTAATACCTTTTTCTATTAAAGTGGATGTATAAGAATTTGGATCAGTCTCAAGCATTCTTGTTTCAATCATGTTTTCAATTTTATTGATTATTGAAAATTGATCATCTTCAGTTTTAAAACAAGAAGTGGTTCCTTGATGACAAGTTGGACCGATTGGTTTTGCCTTTATTAGAATTGTGTCATTATCACAATCTAGTTTGATGTCTTTAATCAACAATTTATTGCCTGATGTTTCACCTTTAGTCCAAAGCCTATTCTTAGATCTGCTAAAAAAAGTTACTTGTCCATTTTGAATTGATAGATTAATAGCTTCTTCATTCATGTAACCTAGCATCAAAACATTTAACGTCTCATAATCTTGAATAATTGCAGGAATTAAATTTTTATCATTCCATTTAATTTTTGTAATTTCCATTATTAATACCTTGTGTTTATTGATTGATCTTTTAAAAATCCTTTAAGTTCATTAATGTTTAAAATATTTTTATGAAAAACCGAAGCGGCTAAAGCACCGCTTGAATTTGTTTCTTTAAATACATCAACAAAATGCTT
>RGHK01000167.1 GCA_010024215.1 Pseudomonadota bacterium
TAATAAAACAATTTTTATCACAAGTAAGTGAAAAAAACCAAAATGAGCCTGAATTTATGCAGGCTGTCACTGAAGTTGCAGAGACTGTTATCCCCTACATTGTTACCCAAGATATTTATTATGGTCAAAACATTCTACTTAGAATGGTTGAACCTGAAAGAGTAGTATCTTTTAGAGTTGCATGGATAGATGACAAAGAAGAAATTCAAGTTAATAGAGGATATAGAATTGAGATGAACTCAGCTATAGGTCCATACAAAGGAGGTTTAAGATTTCATCCATCTGTTAATTTAAGCATACTAAAGTTTTTAGCTTTTGAACAAGTATTCAAAAACGCCCTAACTACACTTCCTATGGGAGGTGGAAAAGGAGGTTCAGATTTTGATCCAAAAGGTAAGTCTGATACTGAGGTTATGAGGTTCTGTCAGAGTTTTATGACCGAACTATTCAGACACATAGGGCCTAACAAAGATATACCTGCTGGAGATATAGGAGTTGGAGGAAGAGAAATCGGTTACCTTTTTGGCCAATATAAAAGATTAAAAAATGAATTTTCAGGTGTTCTAACAGGAAAGGGAATGTCATGGGGTGGCTCCTTGATTAGGCCTGAAGCAACAGGATATGGCGTAGTTTATTTCATTAACGAAATGTTAAAAAATAAAGGGAGGAGCATGAAAGGTAAAAAAGTTGTCATATCTGGATCTGGAAATGTAGCGCAATATGCTACAGAAAAATGTATTGATATGGAAGCTAAGGTCTTAACTCTTTCTGATTCATCTGGATTTATATATGATAAAGATGGTATAGATTCTGAAAAGCTACAATATATTATGGAACTTAAAAATGAAAATAGAGTTAGAATCTCAGAGTATACACGGAAATATCCTAAAGCAGAATTTCATCCAAATAAATCCCCATGGAATATTAAATGTGATGTAGCAATACCATGTGCTACTCAAAATGAGTTAGATAAAGAAGATGCAATTTCTCTTATAAAAAACGGATGTAATACTGTCGGCGAAGGGGCTAATATGCCATGTACTCCAGATGCTGTTGAACAATTCATTAAGAATAATGTATTATATGCACCTGGTAAAGCTTCAAATGCTGGAGGAGTTGCAGTATCTGGGTTAGAAATGGCTCAAAATTCCTTAAGGTATACATGGACTCGAGACGTTGTAGATAGTAAATTAAAAGAAATAATGTCTGATATACACACTTCGTGTGTTAAGTATGGTTCTTCAAAAGATGAAATAAATTATGTAAAAGGGGCTAATATTGCAGGCTTTGTTAAAGTAGCTGATGCAATGCTCGCACAAGGAGTAGTTTAGAATGCCCAATTCAAGAGGTTTTGTTGTAAAATCTATCAAAAATGGAGAGACTAGCATGATTTTATCATGTTATCTTGAAGATATTGGTTTAAAAAGTTTTATGGTAAAAGGTGTCTATGGAACAAAAAAACCTAAGTTTAGCAAAGCATATTTTTTTCCACTTAATTTCATAAGCATAAACTATACTTTAAGTAAAGATGATAGATTAAGCTACATTAAGGAAGTAAAGCCTATAAATTTTTATAAAAGCTTACATTCAAGCATAGAAAAAAGTACTGTTATAGTCTTTTTATCTGAGGTTTTAAATAGTGTGTTTAAAGAAGAAGGTGATAAAAATCAAAATTTATTCAATTTTTTAGACAAATCATTAAACTGGTTCGATGCTCAAGAGATTTGTAGTAATTTTCACATTAAATTTTTAATTGAACTTACTAAACACATAGGATTTTATCCAAATATTCTAGCGAAAATGATAAGTTCTTTAATATTGAATCCGGATCCAGCTCTACCATAAAACCTTTATCTAAAT
>RGHK01000168.1 GCA_010024215.1 Pseudomonadota bacterium
TTGCTGCCAATCTACTTGAAATGAATAGGGTGCGGCAGGCTCAAGCGAAAAAAAAGGTATCAACTCCTAAAGTCCAACCTAAACCAAAGCCTAACCCACTGAAATTTCCATGAGTGAAGAAGATAATCAAATAGATACAGAAAACCCTGGCTTGCCCGGTTTGGATCCGGTTGAAAGCGATACGCAAGGTGTTCCACCTGTTGAGGATTTTGACCAGAATGGGTTATTGCTAAAAATTGCTGTAAACGGCATCACCGTTCAAGATTACGTAAAGCGTTTACAAGAAAGTGATATTCTGGTTGCCGTCGATGGAAAAATTTACAGAGATGGTCCTGCTAAGCTTAAAGAAATTTTTGAAAGTAGAACCGGTGAAACAGCAAAATTTTTTCAATTAGGATATGCGGTTGAGAGTAGCCCATCATTGCACAGCATTTTATCTTCAACATATAGTAAAACTGACCTAGAAGAATCTGGACTCTTTGGATTAAATGATAACGGTGATATGTATGACAGGTTTAGAGATAGACTTATGTTTCCCATTAGGAACATCAAATCAGGCAAAATATTTAAACTCTCCAGAAACTAAAACTTATAAGAAGAAATATGAACTTTATGGTCTTTATGAAGCAAGATTGATAGAAAAGAGACCCGAATGTTTATTTTTAGTTGAAGGTTACATGGATGTAATAGGCTTACATCAGCATGGTATAAAAAATGCTATAGCTTCGTCAGGAACAGCCTTTACACCAGAGCAATTAAGGAAAATATTAAGTTATACAAACAAAATATATGTTGTATTTGATGGGGATGAGGCTGGACAAAAAGCCTCATGGAGAGCTGTTGAGAACGCACTTCCTTTGCTTCGAGAAGACATAAAAATTAATTTTATCTTCTTGAAACCTGGCGATGATCCAGATAGTTTTATTAAAGAAAAAGGCAAAGAGGCTTTTTTAAAGTTAGCTGATGAATCTACATCCTTTTCGGATTATTTTCTAAAAACGCTCAAAAAGCATGATGATCTATCGACCATAGAAGGTAGGTCATTAGTTGCTCAATTTGCTGTTCCTCTGATTGATAAAATTGCTAATCCAACATTGAAAGAAGCTTATATAAGTGAAATTAGTCATATATGTGATTTAGATTTTAGGAAGCTATTAGATGGAGCTACAAATATAGTACAAGATTTGAGTAAAGCCGAAGAAGTAATTAAAAAGATTCCAACATCAGTTATAAGAAAATCTGTGATGGGAGTTTTCACGGCCTTAATTCAATACCCTGTCTTAGCAAATGAAAGAAATTTTGATTCAATAAAAAAAGATTCAAAATTCATGTTTCTTCATAATGTCAGAGACTTTTATAAGGCAAACCCTCAGGCAGCACCATCAATTATGTTTGAACAAATTGAAAATGAAAAAATTAAGAATTTATTTGGTGAAGCATTAGTTTCTGAAATAAAACTTTCCGAAGAAAATGCAAAAAAAATGCTGTATGACTGTATTGATCTTATTTCTAAATCTGAAAAAGATAGACAGGAAACACTAAAAGAAAAGTATAATATGCAGGAGATAACATCTGCTGAAAAAAGAGAGTTACAACAAATTATCCTTAAGAAGGATGTAATTTCAGAAGAAGATCAGATCTTATTGAAAAAATTAAGCTCAAAATAGATTGAAATAATTAAATTCATCACTAAATAGAGCTAATACATTTGGAGAACAAGAATTAGTGGATAAGTTACATAAAAAAGGTTCAAAGATAGCTGAACTTATAGAGAAAGGAAGAGAGCAGGGATATTTAACATACGCTGATGTAAACGATCATCTTCCTGAAGATATCTCAGATCCCGATCAGGTTGATGAA
>RGHK01000169.1 GCA_010024215.1 Pseudomonadota bacterium
TCAAAGCTTCAGATGAAGTTATAATAGGAAAACATGATGATAATTTCCCCTTAAAAGTTTGGCAAACTGGTTCGGGTACCCAGACCAATATGAATGTCAATGAAGTAATTGCTAATAGAGCTATTGAAATTTTAGGTGGTAAAAAAGGAACTAAAAAACCTGTACACCCAAATGATCATGTTAATAAATCACAATCCACTAATGATGTATTTCCAACAGCAATGCACATTTCAGTTGCTACTGAAACATTAAAAAAACTGTTGCCTAATTTAAAGATTTTGGAAAAAGAGTTAAAAAAAAAATCAATTGAATTTAGAAATATAATCAAAATAGGAAGAACACATTTGCAAGATGCCACCCCTCTTTCCTTGGGACAAGAGTTTTCTGGATATCATTCACAATTGAAAAAATCTATTCATCGAATTGAAATTGCTTTAAAAGAAATTTTTTATTTAGCGCAAGGTGGAACTGCTGTTGGCACTGGTATTAATTCAAAAAAAAATTTTGACAAAAAAATAGTTAGTGAAATAAAAAAATTTACTAAAATTCCATTTAAACCTGCTGAAAATAAATTTTCAGAACTTGCAGCACATGATGCTATTGTTAACTTTTCAGGTGCTTTAAATACTTGCGCAGTTGCTTTAATGAAAATTTCAAATGATATTAGGTTTTTAGGATCTGGACCAAGAGCAGGATATGGAGAGTTAATTTTACCAGAAAATGAACCGGGTTCATCAATTATGCCTGGAAAGGTAAACCCTACTCAATGTGAAGCCGTAACTATGGTATGCGCACAAGTAATCGGTAACCATAATGGTATTACAATTGCCGGGAGTCACGGTCATTTCGAGCTGAATGTCTTTAAACCAATGATTGCACATAATATACTTCAATCAATTGACCTTATTTCTGATAGTACAAAAAATTTTGCTATATATTGTGTTAAGGGAATTAAAGCCGATAAAAAAAGAATTCAAAGTCATCTTGATAATTCTTTAATGCTAGTTACCGCTTTAGCTCCTCATATTGGATATGATAATGCCGCCAAAATAGCAAAAACAGCTTTAAAAAATTATTGGTCAGATGTGATAACGACTGACAAACTTAACGTTGGTTTGGCTTGGGAGAGCGGCTTTCGCACTTTAAGGAGAAATCTCAATTATACTAGATTAAATGACTGGAGTTCATTAATGATGGCATTACCTACTAAATCGGATGTTTTATTCGTCACCTTACTGAGAACAGCATAGCCACTTTTACGCTCAACTAGGGTAACGATGGCCTGCTTGTGGTTCGCTCCAATCACTGTATCAGCTTCCCAATGGCCAACCTGCGACCTTTCTTCAATATAGGCAGGCCGCTCACTAATCGGTCTTCGGCCAATAATCTGGCCACGGCGATCTTGACCACTAGCATAACGCTTCCTCCGCTTCTTTTGACAACGTAATTCTTTCCAAAGACTTCCACCAGTCGCTTTGTCAGCATAAACATGACGGTAAATCGTCTCATGACTAATCCCAACCTGATTCGCTATTTGCTCAGGACTCCACTTACCATGTAGATAGTCCACGGTCTCAGACCACTGTTTGGCAGTAATTTGTGAAGCATTACGAGATCCCAAAGACAGTTCCTGAGCTAACAAACAGGCTTGTCGAGGTAGATAACCTCGACCGCCAGTATTACGCGCAATCTCTCGGCTAATCGTTGACTTATGGCGACCCAGCAACTTGGCTATTTGTTGTTGACTATTTCCGGCTGACATTAAAATATAAATCTGATATCGTTCTTCTTGGCTAAGGTGTTTATAGGTCATGGCTACTTTGACTTGGCGGTCTAGAAGCTTTAGATACTAAATTATC
>RGHK01000170.1 GCA_010024215.1 Pseudomonadota bacterium
TATTGATGTAACACGATTAGAGTTAGTTGACTTGATTGCTAACGTAGGATGTATTGCAAGAGATAGTATCGTTAATACTGGTACTGATGTAATGTTCTTGTCTGACACTGGTGTAAGAAGTATTGCTCGTGTCATTCAGGAAAAGTCAGCACCTATTAATGATATATCTTTTAACGTCAGAGATGACTTAGTTAGTTTTGTTAAGTCTGAAACAAATAAAGAAAAGATTAAAGCTGCATACTACCCTGAAGATGCTTTTTACATTCTAGTATTACCTATCAGTAATTATGTTTACTGCTTTGATTTAAGAAGTCGATTACAGAATGGAGCATGTCGAGTAACTATCTGGGATAGTATTGAACCTACTGCTCTTCATGTAACGTATGCAGGTAATTTGTTAGTAGGTAAATCAGGATACATTGGTAAATATTTAGGTTTCTTAGATGACACTTCTACTTATCAGATGCGTTACTATACTAACCATGTTGACTTAGGTAATCCTACTTCACTAAAGATACTAAAGAAAGCTAACTTTACTGTTGTTGGCGGTGTAGGACAAAGCGTAGCTATTAAGTATGGTTTTGATTACTTACAGTCATATCGAGATATTCGTAAGACATTAACTACTGCTGTGGTGTACGAGTACAACATTAATAAGTTTGGTGTTAGTGGTGTGTCAATTGTAGGTAGTCAGTCATTTAGTGATAGCACACCTACTACTAATACAATTACAGACACAGACGGTACACACTACCAGGTAGCGTTTAAGTCAGTATTTGATTCTACTAATGGATATGACTTACCTCATACTGTTAAGTTAGATAGCGGTGATGGTTTTTATTATGTCCCAGATACAAATGCTGGTGAAGCAACTAATGCAACAGTGTACTTAAAGAGTGCTGATGCATTGTCACAATATTCTAGTGGTCTTGCGTTAGAAGAAGTTAAAAGTAATCTAGGTGGTTCAGGATCATTAATACAGTTAGGATTTGAAGCAACTATTAATCAGAATCCTTTGTCGATACAGAAAATTGATATTTATGTTAAAGCAGGAAAGACTCTCTAAGGAATAGCAATGACGGATTATATTAAAAGTACAAACTTTACTGCCAAAGATAGTTTAGTTACAGGTGATGCAGGTAAGATTGTAAAAGGATCAGAGATTGATAATGAGTTAGTAGCTGTTGCTAGTGCTGTATCTACGAAAGCAAATAGTAATAACGCTGACCTGACTGGAACTCCTGTAGCACCAACAGCTACAGCAGGAACTAACTCAACACAGATTGCTACTACTGCTTTTGTAACTACAGCTATTGCTAACGAGAATTTAGGAACTATGGCTACTCAAGATGCAACAGCAGTAGCTATTACTGGTGGGACATTGACAGGAACTACTGTTAATACTTTTACAGTAGGTAGTAATGCTACAGGAACTAAGACAATATCAACTGCTAGTCCTAGTGGTGGGTCTGACGGGGATATTTGGTACAAAGTATCATGACCGTATCTGTTAAACAGTCTGGAACTATTAAAGATCCTTTAGAGATATTCGTAAAGGATTCTGGTACATGGAAAACTGTACAGAATATTTATGTAAACAGTGCAGGTACTTGGAAACAGGCTTATCCTCCTACAGGAACTCAAGCGTTTACTGGTTCAAATACAACACATACATTTACAGTTCCACAGGGAGTTTATAGTTTAAATATAGATAAAATGTCTGGCGGTGGTGGAGGCGGTTCTGCAGGTACTAACGAAACAGGCGACTGTCATTCTGGACCTCCTGGTAATGCTGGTTCAACATTAACTCCTCAATCTTTTGCTGTCACAC
>RGHK01000018.1 GCA_010024215.1 Pseudomonadota bacterium
TTAATTAATTCTGATTACAAAAAAAATCCTATTTATGCCAATCAATTTTTAGAAATTTTTAGATCTAAATATAGCTTGTCTTCAATTTTAAAATTAATGAAAAATATTGGAATAATTCAAAAATATATTCCTGAATTTGGTGAAGTAATGGGCCAGATGCAATTTGATTTATTTCATGTTTATACAGTGGATGAACATACATTCAAAGTCGTAAGAAACATGCGTCAAATGAAAATTAATTACAAAGAAGAGTTTAAGCTCGAATTTGAGTTAATTAACAGAATTCCAAAAATAGAAATTTTATATCTTGCTGGCTTATTCCATGACTTGGGCAAAGGAAAAGGCGGCGATCATTCAAAAATAGGAGCTAAAACAAGCTTTGATTTTGCTAAAAAGATTGGGCTATCAAAAGCAGACGCTGATTTGATATCTTGGTTAGTTTTGCATCATCTAGATATGTCCTCAATTTCTCAAAAAAAAGACATTTCGGATGAGCAAACAATTGATGAATTTTCTAAAACCGTTAATAGCACTGAAAAACTAGATTATCTATATTTACTTACAGTTAATGATATTAGGGCTACGAATCCAGCTCTGTGGAATGGATGGAAACATGGACTATTAAGAGACTTATTTTTATTAACAAGATCAAAATTAAATAAAGAACCAGTTAAGACAGTAAAAGAAATATCAAAAGACAGAAAAGAAAATGCTATCAAGCATTTTAAAAAACCTATTGATAAAAAAATAATAGAAAATTATTTTAAATTATTTGAAGATTCTTTTTTTACAAAAAATAATTTAGATAAGCTAAGGTGGCAAGGAGAGCTTATCCTTAAAGATAAAGATTCTTTAACTATTATAGGCTGTAGAAAATGTTTTGATAATTTACTAGAAATTTTTATTAAGACTGAGAATTTTGATGGGCTTTTTCTTAAACTCGTAGAAGTCTTAGAGATGTCTGGACTAGAAGTCATAAATGCGAATATATCAACAAGTACAAATAAAGCTGTTGCTTCAAATACATTCATTTCAAAATTTAGTCATCATGACAGACAGCTAAATAATTCTGAAATTCAAGAACTAACAAAAAAAATCAATGATAATTTTCTTAACTTTTCCAGAAAAAAAGATAAAACTGTTAAAAAGAAAAAGAAAATTAAATCTTTTAATCAGCCGCTAAAAATTTCAAATATTGAAGAAAAACGAAAAAAAAGAAATTTCTTAACCATCGAAACATCAGACAGCCCTGGTCTATTAATAAAGATTGCAAAAGTTCTTCATGAGAATGGTACTTCTATTTACTCAGCTAGAATAAATACTCTAGGAGATAGGGTTGAAGACACTTTTGAGATAGAAGATATGACATTATCATCGGTTTCACAAAGAAAAATTGAAAAAATCAGCAATAGTCTTAAAGAAATTATATAAATTAGGTTTTTCATAACTATAATAGCCTCATGATTATTAAAGCTCTAGGTATAAAAAGTGTCTCTGACTCTGGTGAAATATTGGCAGTGGCTTTTCCTATGATAGATTTTGATGGTCAAAAAACAGATTCTGTGAATATTGAGGATATTAATGCTGATTTTAAAATAGTAGAAGTAAGTTGGACTGAAAAAAATTTGAATGAGCCAATTGGTGATGTTGTCGATGCATATTTAAAGCTTCATCTTTTGTCATACAGATTTGTTTTGCCTAATTCAGTTAACCTTGATGGGCTTTTTAATGCTCTACCAAATGTAGCGTGGACCAATCAAGGTCCAATTTCTATTAATGAGATAGATAGTAAATTGTCAGAATCTAAACTAAACAACAACCCATTATTTATCAGATCTTTAGATAAATTCCCTCCAATGACAGATTACGTGATACCAAAAAATGTAAGGATTGCAGATGCATCAAGAGTGAGATTAGGAGCCTATCTGAGTCCTGGCACTACTATCATGCATGAAGGTTTTGTTAACTTTAATGCTGGTACTTTAGGAAATGCGATGATAGAGGGCAGAATATCTGCAGGGGTCGTTATTGGTAATAATTCAGATCTTGGTGGTGGATGTAGCACCATGGGAACCCTTTCTGGAGGTAATGATATAAAAATTTCTGTTGGAGAGAGCTGCTTACTTGGCGCTAATTCAGGTCTTGGAATTCCATTGGGAGATAACTGCATAATAGAAGCCGGGCTATACTTAACAGCTGGAACTAAAATTGAAGTTCAAGATAAGGATGGAAATATTACAGGCGTTCACAAAGGAGCTGATCTTTCAAATAGTTCAAATCTGGTTTTCTTTAGAAACTCACAAAATGGTAAGGTAGTTGCAAAACCAAACAAAAAATCTGTTGAGCTAAATTCAGCGCTTCATAAAAATGATTGAATTTCTTCAAAAATTAATTCGCATCCAATCAATCTCTCCTAGAGATGAAGGTTGTTTTGATTTAATTGAGGAAAGACTAAAAAAATTAAACTTTAGTTGTGAAAGAATTAATTATCTCAATGTAGAAAATTTATATGCTACATACGGAACGGAAGGAAAGCTTTTTTGTTTTCTTGGACATACTGATGTTGTTCCAACAGGGCCTATAGAAAAATGGTCGCATCCTCCTTTTTCAGGAAATATTGATGGTGATTTGTTATATGGAAGAGGTACTGCAGATATGAAGGCTTCAATTGCTGCTTTTTTAGAATCTCTTGAAGAGTTTATTTCTTCCGAACCAAATCCTAATTACAGGATAGCTGTTCTGCTTACCTCCAATGAAGAAGGCGATGCTGCAGATGGTTTTATAGACAAAATAGTCGAAGACATGATTGAAAAAAATGAAAAAATTGATTTGTGTCTTGTGGGAGAACCAACATCATATAAAAAAATTGGCGATAGCGTTAGGATTGGAAGAAGAGGCTCTCTTGGGGGCTCTTTGAAGATTATTGGTAAACAAGGACACATCGCATATCCTGAAAATGTTAAAAATCCTATATTTTCAGCTAGTGATGTAATTGTTAAATTAAAAGATAAAATTTGGGACAGCGGAAACGCTATTTTTCAACCTACAAGTTTCCAAATTTCTAATATTCATTCTGGAACTGGAGCAAAGAATGTTGTGCCAGGTGAATTAGATATGTTTTTTAATTTTAGATACTCAACCGAATCTACTCATGAAAAATTAATAAGCGAGTTTGAGTCAATACTTAATGAGCTTAATGTTGAACACGAAGTTAATTGGAAACTTAGCGGCCTGCCATATCTAACAACAGAAGATAATCTTAAGGATGTGGTTGTAAAATCTATTGAAACAATTGCAGGGTATTCTCCTGATTTAAATGCAAAAGGCGGAACTTCCGACGGAAGATTTATAGCAAAGATGGGAACTGAAATAGTTGAACTTGGGCCCTTAAATGAAACAATCCATCAAATAGACGAACATATTAAAATATCTGAACTATGGACCCTTAAGGATATCTATACTGATATCCTTAAAGGTTTAAATTCTAAATTAGTTTAACTCGATTCTCTTTTTCTAAATATAAAAGCCATAACAATTAAAGCAATTGCTATAACAACATAATACTGAATCATAAAAGTAAATATAGGCTGTACAGAGTTAAGTCCGTCAACAGTAGCATCGCCTCCTAATAATCCAGCTAAGACACCTCCAATTGCAGAAGCTAAGAACCAAAGTCCAAACATTTGGCCCATATATCTTTTTGGAGAGTATTTAGAGAATGCTGACAAACCAATTGGTGATAATGCAAGTTCACCCCATGTTTGAAGCAAATAGGTTATCAATAGCCACTGCATTCCCACTGGCGCAGAAACCATTGCAAGTTTAACAGCGTAAACCATTACAATAAAACTTAAAGCCATAAAAATTAAACCAATTGCAAACTTCAACGGAAGAGATGGATCTAAATTCATTCTTGCAAGATGAGCCCAAATTCCTGCAAAAATAGGTGCAAAAGTTACAACAAAAATTGGATTTGCAAATTGTAACCACCCTATCGGGATAATATATCCAGCAACAGAAAGGTCCGTATAGTCTCTAGCAAAAATACTTAGCGAGCTTGCAGATTGGTCAAAACCTGACCAAAATGCTGCAGCCCCAATAAACAAAACAAAAAGTAATAATAAGTTCTTTTTTTCATTGCTGTTAAGTCCTGCAAAACCATAAAGGTATATAAAATAAGCACCAGCAACAATAGTTAGAAAATATGCAAAATTTTCTGCAAAAACTCTTGGGTCAATTGTAATCATTCCAAACAAACCCAGACCAATAACAAGAAACATCAGCACTAAACTTCGTTTAGTCCATGAAATTAATTTTGCTCTTTTTGAATCTAACATTTCATTAGGATTCATACCTGCATCACCAAGAAGATGCCTATAATTTATAAATTGATAAACACCAAATGCCATTCCGATTCCAGCCGCTCCAAAACCATAATGCCAACCAATTTTCTCTCCCAGCCAGGAGCAAATTAAAAAGCCAAGTGTAGAACCAATATTTATTGACATATAAAAAATCGTGTAACCAGAGTCTCTTCTTTGATCGTTTTGCTGATATAAATTGCCAACAATTGTTGAAATGTTGCCTTTTAATAAACCAGTTCCTAAAACAACAAGTATCAAGCCAAGGAAAAAAGTTTGCTCTATTGGAATTGCAAGAGTGAAATGACCTAAAGCAATAATTATTGCCCCTATAAGAACAGCTTTTTGATGCCCTAGAATATTGTCTGCAATCCATCCACCTGGGACAACCATAAAATAGACCATCCCTACATATATACCATAAATAGCATTTGCATCTATTGCTGAAAGACCCATGCCTGGATTGAAGCCTGTTAACGAACCAGTCATGTAAAGAACAAGAAGAGCTCTCATTCCATAATATGACATTCTTTCCCACATTTCTGTCAAAAATAATGTCCTGAGGCCAATTGGATGGCCAAAAAATGCTGTATCTTTATCCATAATGATTTATCCCTTTTGTTTGTTCTAGTACTATACCAAAATGAACATAAAAACACATAAAGTCTTACCATTAAAAAGAATCACCGCATCTGTATATGATTTCTTCTTACTTCTTGGGGTGTGGTTCTTATTCGGATCAATTGCCCTATGGTTAAATGGAGGTGAAATCCTAAATCCATGGGTGGGCCTATGTATAGTCTTTGTCAGCAGCTGGGGATTTTTTAGTTATTTCTGGTTAAATGGAAACAAAACACTTGGTATGGCTGTTTGGAATATTGAGATTTATAGCTTAGATGGAAAAAAAATTCATATAAAACAAGTCACTATAAGATTTTTAGTAAATATTTTTATCTTTGCATTGGCGGGAATACCACTAATTCAGATTTATTTTTCAAAAAATGGACTAGCAATAAACGATATTCTGTCTAATACAGGCCTCAGAAAAGTTTAAATTCTTTTATATAGAAAAAGACTAGCTAAAGATAAAAATACAGCAGGAGCAATTACACCAATAAAGACCGAAAAATTAGTTGCTATTGCTAAACTTATTGAAAAGTCTTGAATGATTTTATACAGAAAAGCACCAACAACTGATAGGACTATTCTTGATGCAGGTGATGCTGATCTTAAAGATCCAAAAATAAAAGCTCCAAAAAAAATAATTACGCTTAAGATTGAGAAAGGTTGGAATAGTTTTTTGTAATAAGATTTATCTATGTGTGATAGAAAAAGCCTATCTTCAATAATTTTGCTCTCAGATAAAACCTTTTTCGTTTTAGTGATTGCATAAATACTTAGGTCCTCGATATTTTTATAGGGTATTTTGGCAACTAAGGGGAAATCAAATCTCTCAACATTATTTATAATTGTATTATTTTTATAAGTGTGAGTTTTTAGGGTTTCATCGAAAATAAGTCTACCCTCTTCTACTTGAGCGGAATATGCTGTTTTATAATATAAAACTTGACTATCGTCTGTTTTAATAAATTTAACATTGTAGATAGTTGAATTAGATAAATTGGTGTAACTTAGAAATGAGTTGGAATCTTTTAGCCAATCATTTTTCATTGCATTGTCTTTGGTTTTGCCAACCTTTATAGCTCTTTCTAATTTTGCACCTGCATTTATATCATTAAAATAATATTCATTTGCAAATAGGTACAAAAATACTATTAGCATAGGACCAATAGCTGAGGTTATTATAATTTTAATTGGTGATTGTCCGCTTGACCTTAAGACATTTAAATTCCCTTCTTGGTGAGAAATACCCAAAGATATCATTACCCCTAGCAAACATGCACCCTCAAGAAAATTAATGGCATTTTGGGGTGAAGAAAAAACAATATATTTAAGTATTGCAATAAAATTATATTCATCTGAAATATTCTCAAGCTCTGACATTAAACTAAATACCATATCGAGCAAAACAAATAAAATAAGGACAAATAGCGAAATAAATAACGATCGTTTAATCAAATATTTATGAAAAATTTTCATTACATGACCAACCAAAAAATAATTAAAACAAGAATTAAGCTAATTAAAAATTTATAAAACCAACTTTCCCTTAATGAAGTTCTCGAAATCTTATTTTTTATGATCTCATCTCGAAAAATATAAAATAATAAAAAAATTAGAAATGCTAAATGGATATACCATAGATTAAAACTTGATTCTGGATTATGAACTATGCGCTCTCTTCCTAGAATCAGAAGACTCAAATAAGCAACATAAAGCAACATACCTGGGAGCACGGCTGAAAATTTTCCCTCTCTTGGTTTTACTGCTGAAATATAAACTCCATAAAATAATAAAATTATAATTGTGAGAGGTATTGAGATATTCCATTGAAAGTTTGCATTATTGGATTTAGATGAAAAATCAAACAACTTAGTTAAAGTTAAATCATTAATTCTATTTGGATCTCTTTCTAAAGGAAGTTTAAACTCATTGAAATTTGAAACCAGTTGAGATGAATCACTAAAAAGTCCGCCATAAAAAGAGCCTTTTTTAAAATTTAAATCCAAATCATTGTTTTTATCTACAATTAATTCATCAGCTATTACAATATATGAATTGTCCTTATCAAGCTTAAGTAGTTTTATTCCTTTAATTTCATTATTTTCTGCATCTTTAACATATATAAAGCCGCCATTATCAAAAGTGACTAAATCATTTGATTTGATTGATTCAATTTGTTCTTCAAATGAATTAACAGAAAGTATCTCTTTTGAGAGGCTTTTGGTATATGGAGCAATATAAAGACTTAAGATTATTGTGAGACAAAAATAGATTATCGCTTGAGGAGCCAAGTATTTTACTAAATTGAACGATGAAAGCCCTGCTGAAAAATATCCAAAAGAACACTACCGAAGGTTTTAAAAACCTCAATATTCAAACTTTTTGAAAGAATATTTTTTTTATACATGCCTTGAGAACTATGATGCATTACAATATTTATCTTATCAGTAAACACCATAACAGGAGAACATAAATGGCGTATAAAGTTTTAAATAGTGTTTTAGTAAAAGATGCAGCTAATCTGGCTTCATTGTCAACAGATATGCTGGTTTTGGTTATTAATAAAAATACAAAAAATGATTCGTCTTTTAAAGAGTTAAATAAAAAATCAAAAAATTATATTTCTAAAACTGTTCAATCACATTTAGATGAACCTGGAAGCATTGTATTGCTTCCGAAAGTGGATGGAATTAATGCTAAAAATATTCTTCTCGTTAAAGGTCTTGATACGGATACACCTACTCACAAATGGCTAAGTTTATTCCAAAGTATTGCTCATAAAGGAAATCAAAGTAAATGCAAAGATATATCTATTATGCCTGGAACAATTACACCCAAGGATAAAGATGAGCTTTGGTTAATTGAAATGGTTTCTAAAACAATTGAGTCTAATGTTTATATATTTTCTGAAACAAAAAATAAAACTTCTAAAAAACCTAGTGTTAAAAAGCTTACTATTCTTACTTCAGGTTTGACTGGGTCTAAATTAACAAAAGCTAAACAGGCTGCAAAAGTTGGCTATGCTATTGGTGAGGGAGTAAATACAGCAAAATATCTTGGAGATCTCCCGGCTAATCATTGCACTCCAAGAATTATTGAGAAAAAAGTTAAAGCAATGACAAAAGACTTTCCTAAATTAAAAGTTAAATCCTTTAATGAACAACAAATGGAAAAAATGGGAATGGGTTCATTTTTAAGTGTCTCTAGAGGTAGTGAAGAGCCAGCTAGAATGATGGTCATAGAATACAAAGGTGGCAAATCAAGTGATAAGCCTATTGCATTAGTCGGAAAAGGTGTAACTTTTGATACAGGTGGTGTATCCATCAAACCAAGTCCAGCAATGGATGAAATGAAATGGGATATGTGTGGAGCTGCTACTGTTTTTGGTGTGATGTCTACTCTAGCAAGATTAAACGCAGATGTTAATGTGGTCGGAGTCATGGGTTGTGCTGAAAACATGTG
The DNA here is from genome assembly GCA_010024215.1 of Pseudomonadota bacterium. GTDB lineage: Bacteria > Pseudomonadota > Gammaproteobacteria > Magnimaribacterales > D2472 > SCGC-AAA076-P13. The sequence goes on from RGHK01000018.1 coordinate 8,448, forward strand.
CTCGTCTAAAGCTACAAAACCTGGTGATGTTGTAACTTCAATGTCTGGTCAGACTATTGAAATACTCAATACTGATGCTGAAGGAAGATTGATTCTAGCTGACTGTTTAACATATGTTGGGAAATACAAACCTTCATACGTTATAGATATGGCAACGTTAACTGGGGCTGTTGTAATTGCTCTTGGAAGACATGCAAGTGGAGTTATGGCTAATGATCAGTATCTAGCAGATAAAATTATTGAGTCTGGTGAAGAGTCTGGTGATAGAGCATGGCAACTTCCTCTTTGGGATGAACATCAATCATGTACCAAAACCAAATATGCAGATTTAGCCAATATTGGTGGAGGAAGAGAAGCAGGAACAATTCATGCCGCTGCTTTTCTTTCTAAATTTACCAATGATTATAAATGGGCACATATTGACATTGCTGCTACAGCTTCCTACAGCACCCCTGTAAAAGCTGGAACTGGAAGACCGGTACCTCTTATAAGTCAATTACTGCTTAGTAAGAAATTAAAGTAATTTAAATTAAACTTCCTGATGGATAAACAGTATTACCCTGTAGAAATCGAAGAAAAATGGTCTAAGATTTGGGCTGAGAGAGTTATTTCTAACAAAGACTCAAAAGATTCTTTTTCTCAGGTAATACCGCCTCCAAATGTCACTGGTACTCTTCATATGGGTCATAGTTTTCAATATGCCATTATGGATTTCTATACAAGATATCACCATATGGCTGGAAAAGATGCTCACTGGCAAGTTGGAGCTGATCATGCTGGTATAGCTACCCAAATGGTTGTAGAAAACAATCTTGCAAAAAAAGATATAACTAGAAATGAACTTGGAAGAGAAAAATTTCTTGATGAAGTTTGGTCATGGAAAGATTATTCAGAAGAAAAGATTACGTCCCAAATTAAAAGACTTGGATGCTCGGTAGATTGGAATAAATATAGGTTTACCTTAGACGATGGATGCAACGAAGCAGTTATAAAAGCATTCGTTGAGTTGCACAGAAAAAATAAAATCTATAGGGGTTACAGATTAGTTAATTGGGATCCATCCCTTAAAACTGCTGTTTCAGACCTTGAGGTAGTAAGGCAGGAAAAAGATGGCCTCCTTTGGCATATCAAATATCCAATTGAAGATTCAGAAGACTTTGTAATAGTAGCAACAACAAGACCTGAAACTATGTTTGGAGACATGGCTGTTGCTGTAAATCCAAATGATGATAGGTATAAAAATCTTATTGGTAAAAATATAGTTCTGCCCTTTGTTGGAAGAAAGATACCTATATTAGCTGATGAGTATGTTGATATGGAATTTGGAACTGGTTGTCTAAAAATTACTCCAGGCCATGACTTTAACGACTATGAAATAGGTAAAAAATATTCACTTCATGAAGTAGGTGGTCAGGTAAAAACATCGGATGATGCAAGTGATTTTGAACCTATCAATATATTTAATGAAGATGCATGGTCAAATGAAAATGTACCTGAGCCATTTTCAAATCTTGATCGTTTTAAGGTTAGAAAGGCTGTATTAGAGAAGCTTAAAGAACTCAATCTTTTAGAAAAAGAAGAAAAACATCATATAAGCGTACCCAAAGGCGAAAGATCTAATATTGTTATTGAGCCAAGGTTAAGTCATCAATGGTATGTAAAAACGGATGAAATGGCGGCAAGAGCTAATGAGGCTGTTAATAAGGGAGAGATAAAATTTCATCCTGGCAATTGGGTTAAAACATATTTTAATTGGATGAATAATATTGAAGACTGGTGCATCAGTAGGCAAATATGGTGGGGTCACAGAATTCCAGCATGGTATGACTCAGAAAATAATGTTTATGTTGGGCACAGTGAAGACGAGGTCAGACAATTTTATAAACTCGATGATAGAAAGCTTTCGCAAGATGAAGACGTTCTAGATACCTGGTTTTCTTCAAGTTTATGGCCTTTTGCATCTTTAGGATGGCCAGAAAAAACTGAAGATTTTGAAAAGCATTTTCCAACCTCATTACTGGTTACTGGGTTTGATATTATATTTTTCTGGGTCGCCAGAATGATGATGATGAGCCTTGAGTTTACTGATCAGATTCCTTTTAAAGATGTATATGTTACCGGCCTTATAAGAGATGAAAATGGGCAAA
>RGHK01000171.1 GCA_010024215.1 Pseudomonadota bacterium
CATTGATGACATAGTTTCTTATGGGCTTCTTGGATTTGAGATGAGCCGTTACAGCGGTTGCTGGATTGGCATGAAAATGGTTTCAGATGTAGCTGATTCAGCTAAAACTTATGACACAGCTAATGAAGATAAAAAAATTATTATCCCCTCAAATGATGACCTACTTGAATATTCGGAGCTAAATAGGAATATAACTTTTAAGGAAACTCCAAGAGAATTAGACTTCAAGCTTCAAAGAGTAAAAGGTTTTGCGGCTCAAGTATTTGGTCATAAAAATAATATTGATCAAGTTAAGTGGCCAAATATAAATTCAAAAATTGGAATTATAAGCTCTGGTAAATCCTACAATGACGTAAGAGAAGCTTTAAGATGGCTAGGAATTGATAAGGAAAAAGCAAAAGAGCTTGGAATATGTCTTTATAAGATTGGAATGCCGTGGCCTCTTGAACCAAATGGAATTAGATCTTTTTGCGAGGGTCTTGATAAAGTTTTAGTTGTTGAAGAAAAAAGAGAGCTAATTGAGCATCAGATTAAATGGCAGCTTTATAACTGGAGCGAAAAAGTTAGACCTGAAGTTACTGGCAAACAAGATGAAAAAGGTAATTGGCAACTGCCTCCAGAAAACGATCTACCTTTAGCTACAATTGTAGAAGTTCTTGCAAATCAAATATATAAAGCTACTGGTGCCAAAGAATTATTAGAAAGTTTAGATTGGTTTCAAAAAAGGAATCTAAAAAAATCTTTTCAACAAGCTCCGATTGATAGAAAAGCATATTTTTGTTCTGGCTGCCCTCACAATACATCAACTATGATTCCTGAAGGATCAACCGCCCTAGCCGGAATTGGATGCCATTATATGGCGGTTAATATGGATAGAGATACTGAGCTTTATACCCAAATGGGTGGTGAAGGTACGCCTTGGATTGGTCAATCAAAATATATTGAAGATAATCATATTTTTGCAAATCTTGGCGATGGAACATACAAGCATTCAGGAGCATTAGCAATCAGAGCATGCGTTGATGCTGAAGTAAATATTACATTTAAAATTTTATATAACGATGCTGTAGCTATGACTGGCGGACAAACTCTTGGCAAAAACTTAAGCACCATACAAATTGCAAAACAAGTTTTATCAGAAGGAGTAAAAAAAGTTGTTTTATTGACTGAGAATCTTAAGAATTATTCGCAAACTTCTCTTCCAAAAGGGGTTGAATTAAAGCACAGAGATTACTTACAGAATGTACAGAAAGAATTACAAACTATAAAGGGAGTTACCATCCTTATATATGATCAGGGGTGTGCTGCTGAAAAGAGAAGGAAAAGAAAACGAGGAATTATTGAAGACCCGCTTCAAAAGATTCTTATAAACCCTGAAGTTTGTGAAGGTTGTGGCGACTGTTCAACCCAATCAAACTGTATGTCAATTGAGCCATTGGAAACTGAATTTGGTAGAAAAAGAAAAATTAATCAATCAACCTGCAATAAAGACTTCACTTGTATTAAGGGATTTTGCCCATCATTTTTTTCAATAGAAACAAATGATATGAAAAATATTCAAGCACCATCGATTAATTATGAATTACCCGATCCAATTAAAAAAATTGATGAAGAAATTACTAATATTATTCTTACTGGGATTGGAGGAACTGGTGTTTTAACTATATCTGCGATTCTTGGTATGGCTGCTAACATAGAAAACAAAAAATCAACGACTTTAGATATGACAGGTCTTTCTCAAAAAGGTGGAGCTGTTTGGGCATATATAAAACTCTATAGTGATAAGAAAAAACCATATAGTCATAAAATAACCCCTGGAATGTCTGATGT
>RGHK01000172.1 GCA_010024215.1 Pseudomonadota bacterium
CTTTGTTGGCACTAGAACCCAGACCAATAACAGCAATAACAGCTGCAGTCCCAATAATTATTGCTAAAGTGGTTAAAAAAGATCTTACGATATTAGATCTTATTGATGTAATAGCAGAGATAATTGATTCTTTAAAAAGCATTATCCGAAACTAAAAGATGCTTGAACTCTTTCTTTAAATCGTTTTTGATAATCAAAAAGACTTTTACTAGGTAAAATAAAAACGGTGTCTTTTATCTCTAGTCCGCTAACAATTTCAACATGAGATAAATCTGATGCTCCAATCTTTACCCATGTTAGCTCCGGACCATTTTTTGAGTCTTTTATGACTATGAATTTATTAAAATTTTCACCATCAACGCTTTCAATTAAAAAATTATCAACTTTATCTTTAGGAATATTCAATATTCCTGCAGCAGAATATATATCTTTTCTTGTTCTAAGCGACATGGTTGGTGTGCTCAATGAGACCTCTTTGTTTAAAACTTCAATAACAACATCAGTATTCATACCTAGCAATAAAAGATTTTCATTATTCTCTATATCAATTAATACTGGAAAAGTCGTAACGTTTTGTTCGATTCTTGCTTGCGGCTCAATCTTTGAAACAATACCAAAAAATTCTTTATCGCGATAAGCGGCAACTTTAATTGAAACCACTTGGCCAATTGATACTTTACCAACATCTATTTCATCTACTAATGCTCTGACCCTGACTTTCGAAAGATCTGCCATTGTCATAAGAATTGTTCCACCACCGACAGCAGATGTTGGAGAAGAAATAACCTGACCAACTTCAACGGGTCTTGAAATAACTGTTCCCTCTACTGGAGATCTTACAATCGTATCATCTAATGCGATCTTTGCATTTTCAAAAGTAACTTCACTCCTAACCAAAGTAGATTTAGCTTGAGCATAGCTTTCTTCAATAGCCTCAAAATCCTTATCTGAAATACTAGCGTTAGCATGGAGTTCTTTTCCTCTTTCAAATTGTGATTTAGCATTTTCTAATCTAACTTTTGATGCTTCAAGATCCGATTTAGCCTGATCTAGTATGTTTTTAGGAGTTCTTTGATCTATTTGACCTAGAACTGAACCTTTTTGGACCAAGTCACCAACCTCAGCTCCTAAAAATAATACTTCGCCAGATGCCTTGGACTTAATTTCAACAGAAGATATTGCCTCGATAATACCTGAGGCTTCTATTGATAATTCTAGCTGTTTGGAGACAACTTTTTCTTTTTTATAAAAAGTAGTAGGTTGAGTTGGCTCACTATCAGAACCACATGAAGACAAAATTCCAATAGTTAAAATTATATATTCAAATCTGATTCAATAAGACCATCTTTTATATTAATTATGCGCTTTGATTGCCTTGCGATATCTTCTTCATGGGTTATTAATATTATAGTTTGTCCTTGATCATTAAGTTCCTTAAATAAACTCATAACATCTTCACCTGTTTGTGAGTCAAGATTCCCGGTTGGTTCGTCTGCAAAAATTATGCTTGGGTTATTCACTAAAGCTCTGGCTATTGCAACTCTCTGCTGTTGCCCACCTGACAATTCAGCAGGAGAATGCTTTATTCTGTCAGATAAACCTACCTTATCTAAAACACTTTTTGCTCTTCTGATAGCTTCGCTTTCTTTCACACCTGCGTATTTCATGGGCAGCATCACATTGCTTAAAGCAGAATTTTTAGCTAACAAATGAAACGATTGAAACACAAAACCTATTTCTTTGTTTCTAATTGAAGCTAATTCATCTGCATCCAGCTCATTTACTAATTTATTGTTTAAAA
>RGHK01000173.1 GCA_010024215.1 Pseudomonadota bacterium
AGTTTTGAATCTAATTCAGGAAGTGCAGTAAATAAATCACTAACTAATCCATAATCAGCGACTTGAAAGATTGGTGCATCCTCATCTTTATTTATAGCTACAATAACTTTTGAATCTTTCATACCTGCTAAATGCTGTATGGCGCCTGATATACCTACAGCTATGTATAAATCAGGGGCAACAATTTTACCGGTTTGGCCAACTTGATAATCATTAGGAACAAATCCAGCATCTACAGCTGCTCTTGAAGCACCTACAGCTGCACCTAATTTATCTGCTATAGAGTCTAGAAGATGGAAATTGTCTCCAGATTGCATCCCTCTCCCACCAGATATAACTATATTTGCAGAAGTTAATTCTGGTCTATCGCTTTTCGCTAATTCTTCTGAAACAAATTCACTAATATTTGCTGATGAAACAGCATCAATAGATTCAACAGGAACATCTGAATTATCAGATGTTACAGGATCAAAGGCAGTAGATCTTACAGTTATTAATTTAACAGAATCATTTGATTTTACAGTTGCTATGCAACTTCCTGCATAGATAGGTCTTTTGAATGTATCTTCGCTTTCTACTGAAATAATATCTGAGATTTGTTGTACATCTAACTTAGCAGATATTCTAGGTAAAATGTTTTTACCAAATGTTGTAGCTGGAGCTAATATGTAGGAAAAACTATTTGCTACAGATAAAACAAGATTTGAAATATCTTCTGCTAAAGGATTTTTATATAAATCATTATTACAACTTAATACTTTTGTAACACCGTTTAGCTGTTGAGCCTCACTTATAACTGAGTCAGAGCTTGCACCAGCAATCAATAATGTTATATCACTTCCTATTTCTTTTGCTGCAGCAACAGTGTTAAGAGTTGCTCCTTTCAGATTATAGTTATCATGTTCAGCTATTACTAATATACTCATCCTATCACCTTTGCTTCATTCTTTAATTTATCAACTAGTTCATCGACACTTTCAACAATAATTCCAGCATCTCTAGATGGAGGTAATTCAACAGAAAGTAGTTCAGTTCTTGCACTAATATCAAGACCTAATTCGCTAACATTTTTTACTGTTAGTTCTTTCTTTTTAGCTTTCATGATATTAGGTAAAGATGCATATCTAGGTTCATTTAACCTTAAATCAGTTGTTACAATTGCTGGCTTATTTAGCTTTAAAGTTTGTAAACCACCATCAATTTCTCTAGTAACAGTTACACTGTTTTCATCTAAAACAACTTCAGAAGCATTTGTTGCTTGAGGATAATCTAATAACGCCCCTAACATCTGACCAGTTTGATTATTGTCACCATCAATAGCTTGTTTGCCTAAGATTATAAGATCCGGTTTTTCTTCATCGACAATTTTTGCAATAACTTTTGCTATAGCTAATGGTTCAAGTAAAGATTCAGTTTCGACTAATATTGCTCTGTCAGCTCCCAAAGCTAGAGCTGTTCTTAATTGTTCTTGAGATTCTGTTTTACCAACCGTAACAGCAATAACTTCCTCAGCATTGCCTGCCTCTTTTATTCTTACAGCTTCTTCAAGTGCTATTTCGCAAAATGGATTTACCGACATTTTAACGTTATTTAAATCAACATTTGAATTATCTGGCAATGGCCTAACTTTAACGTTGTAATCAACAACTCGTTTAAGTGGTACTAGTATTTTCATAATTTTATATATAAATTTGTTACATGGAATCAAATGCAACCTACAACGTGCCCATCGTTTACAACCTAACCGATGTAAATGAGAGCGAATTACTTCAGGAGCTTATCGCATTACGCGATGAGTGT
>RGHK01000174.1 GCA_010024215.1 Pseudomonadota bacterium
AAACACGATATTTATAAATGCAAACCAATCCATAATTTAATTAAATGCATTTATTTTGTGCATAAAAAAAGCCGCTATAGGGGTATAGCGGCTTTTATGTTTTACAGGTTAGGTATATATAAGGGGGGAGATATCGATCCCTAACCTATAAACTTAAAATTCTGGATAAGCTTCAACTCCTATCTCAGAACTATCAAGACCAGCGTACTGTTCTTCATCAGTTGCTCTAATCGGGGTAACAATGTTGATTATAGAAATTACAATGTAACTTGCTACAAAAGTGAAACCTGCTATAGATACAACTCCTAAAGCTTGGTGAACAAATGAAGCATCAGATGTTAATGGAACAACCATTACACCTAAAATACCAACAATACCATGAGCCGATATAGCTCCAACTGGATCATCTATTTTTAATGTTTTATCAAAAAATAGAATTGAGAAATAAACTAAAGCACCACCAGCTGCACCTATAAGAACAGCTATACCAGCTGCAGGAGCACTTGGACCAGCAGTAATAGCTACTAAACCAGCTATTGCACCATTCATTGCCATTGTTACATCCATTTTTCCAGTTAAAAATAGGCTTAAAAGAATTGCAGCAACAACACCACCAGCAGCTGCCATATTAGTATTTAAAAATACTTGGCTAACAGCTATAGCTGAAGCTTCAGTGCTAACAATTAACTCAGATCCACCATTAAAACCAAACCAGCCTAACCATAGAATCCAAACACCTAATGCTGCCATTGGGATGTTTGATCCAGGCATTGGTAAAGATGTTCCATCTTCAGCATATTTGCCATTTCTAGGTCCTAGAACTAAAACAACAGCTAAAGCTGCAGCAGCTCCACATAAATGGACTGTTCCTGAACCAGCGTAGTCTGAATAACCCATTGAGCTTAAGAAACCTCCGCCCCAGTTCCAATAGCCTTGGATAGGGTAGATAAAACCTGTAAGCACAATAGCAAATAAGAAGAAAGGTACTAACTTCATTCTTCCAGCCACAGCACCTGAAACAATAGACATGGCTGTTGCGACAAATACTACTTGGAAAAAGAAATCAGCTTGTTGTGAATAATCCATTCCATAAGGAATACCAATTTCTTCGTTAGGTAAGCTTGTGGATAAACCTAATGAGGTTCCAATTGCTGGAATAACACCCTCAAGAACTGCTCCAGCTGGATACATTAATACGAATCCACATACTAAGTACATAATACAAGCTATTGAATATAGACCTATATTTTTTGTTACGATCTCTGATACATCTTTTTTCTGCACAAGTCCTGCTTCAAGCATGGTAAAACCAGCTGCCATAAACATGACTAGAGCACCTGCCATTACGGCATAAAATGTATCTAATGCAAATGCAATTTCCATCTTCTACTCCTTATATAGCCTCAGAACCAGTTTCACCGGTTCTAATTCTGACGACTTCGTCGACAGATGTTATAAATAATTTTCCATCACCAATCTTTCCAGTTTGAGCTGTTGATATGATTGTTTCTTTAACCAAATCAGTCTTGTCATCTTCAACTAATATTTCTAGTTTGATTTTTGGTAATGTATCTACAGAATATTCAGAACCTCTGTACATTTCTGTATGTCCTTTTTGTCTTCCATAACCTTTGACTTCAGTTATAGTTAGACCTTCGATTCCAGCTGCCACTAAAGCCTCTCTCACTTCTTGTAGCTTGAAAGGCTTAATGATTGAAGTAATTAATTTCATGTTAATAATAGGGGGCTGAAATTAAAGACTTGCTGAAACTGAAAAAACTAATGCATCTTCATCTGGCC
>RGHK01000175.1 GCA_010024215.1 Pseudomonadota bacterium
AACATAATATTAATAATTTCTTGGGAGAGGAAAATGAAAAAATATATCTTAGCTTTAGGATTAGTCCTATCAGTTGGAGCTCACGCTTTTGAGGTCAGCGGCGATCATTTTAAAGGCAAATTTAAAATTGATTCAATGACCGTTGGTGAGAATGAGGTAACGGTAAACGCATCAAGTGCAGCTGCAGATGTAGGTCAATATGGAAAAGTATATGTATCCTACACTTTTACACAAAACCCATACATTCCAGGATCTGGAACTTGGAAGGGTCATGGCAGAGGCATGAGCCCAGATGGCCAGCTTCAAGCAGGTATCTTAATGGGAGTGTGGAAAAGAGACGGAAGTGTTTTTCATATGAAATCTGTTGATAGTGTTACTGACGGAATCAATTATGTTGAAGGCACGATGGATGTCTTAACCGGAGATATTGATTTAGACATATACGCAGTTAAATAGCATTCTCTGCTGATTAATAAGCCACTTATATAAAGTGGCTTATTAATATTATGATCAAAACCTTAGACCACTTAATTATTGCTGTTTCAGACTTAGATGCAGCTGAGGAAAACTATACAAAAATCTTTGGAGTAAAACCTGTCTGGCGAGGAGAGCATAAAGAACTAGGTACTGAGAATTCTTTATTTAATTTTCAAAATACCTATTTTGAATTATTGACTGCTAAAGGAGAGGGTCTTGGAGCAGCTTTGGTGAATCATTATTTACAAGAAAGCGGTGAGGGCTTAATTGGAATTGTTCTTGGGACAGAAGATATAGATGAGTGCTATAAAAGTTTGCAAAGCAAAGGATATGCACTTGGTGAAATTTCAAAAGGTGAAGGAATAAATTTTAAAGACGGCTCAATTAGAGAGTGGAAAAATCTTTTTTTACCACCTGAATTAACAAGAGGCATTTTTGCTTTCATAATTCAACACACAAAAGGAAGTCTCGAAGAGTTTAAGAATAATGATAAGTCTGTAGTAAATAAATTAGACCATGTAGTAATCCAAACAAATGATGCAGACGGTTTTATAGATATTTATAGGGATATATACAACATCAGGCTGGCACTTGATAAGCATGTTGAGGCTTGGGAAAGCAGAATGCTATTTTTTAGAATCAATAAAACAACAATAGAGGTTATTGAAAAACAAGATGGAGAAGATGCAGCTGATAAACTTTGGGGTTTGTCCTGGCAGGTTGATTCAATTGAAGAAGCTCACAATAGACTTACAAATCAAGGGGTAGAAGTTACTCCAATAAAAAAGGGAATCAAAGACAATACATTGGTTGCAACAATAAAATCTCATACAAACAATATTCCCACTTTGCTAATTGAGCATTTATGAGGACTTTTATAAAGAACTGTTACTCAATTTACTTAACTCTATATTTATTATGGTGGGTTTCAGCAGTAATTATAATTTCAGAAGAGGGGTTTAATTTTGTTCAAGATGTGCCATGGTTTTTATTATTTACAGCAGTACTTTTGGTTTTTTGGACTATTAAATATTTTTTAGCAAATGATTCAAAGATTGTTTTTCATAATGATATTAGTTTGCTAAATAGAAATGCTCACTTGGTTGTAATTATTGCCATGACTTTGCTAATGGTCATTTATTCATAAAAAAATAGGAACCAAAGAAACTCTAGGTAAATACTTTAATCTTCATCAAAGCCAAGATACTTAACAAAATCATTATTGTCTGCTCTAACTGAACGCACATGATTTGCTGGAAAGTCATCATCTGGATACCCCATAGCAATGCATATCATAATATTTTGATCATCAGGAATTTTTGC
>RGHK01000176.1 GCA_010024215.1 Pseudomonadota bacterium
TAATTTATAAAAAAGTAAGTAATGTAATTATGATAAAATTATCTTTTTTTTAATGTAATTCTTATGATATTTTCTAGTATTCTTGAAACTGTTGGTAATACACCTGCAGTAAAAATTAATAACTTGGCTCCTGAGGGTATCAACTTATATGTTAAGCCTGAGTTTTTTAATCCAGCATCATCTGTTAAAGACAGACTAGCATTTAGTATTATTGATGAGGCTGAAAAACAAGGAATATTAAAACCAGGCCAAACTGTAGTTGAGGCTACTAGTGGAAATACTGGAATTGGTCTTGCATTTGTATGCGCTGCTAAAAACTATCCTTGTGTAATAACAATGCCAGAAAGTGCATCTATTGAAAGAAGAAAAATGATGAGATTTCTGGGTGCTAAAGTAATTATAACTCCTGCTCCTGAAGCTGGTTCTGGTGCATATAAAAAAGCCAAGGAATTAGCAGATCAAAATGGTTGGTTTTATGCTCGACAATTTGAAAATGAAGCAAATGCTAATATTCATGAAAGTACTACTGGTGAAGAAATAATTACTGATTTTAAAGATATTGGATTAGATTATTGGGTCTCTGGTTATGGAACAGGTGGGACTTTTTCTGGTGTAGCTAGAGTTCTAAAAAAATCTATGCCAAATACTAAATTAATTATGGCTGAACCTGATGTTGCACCCCTTGTTGCTAAGGGAACAACCCAAGAAAGAACTGATGATGGAGCACCTGCTGTTTCACATCCTGACTGGAATCCCCACCCCATTCAAGGCTGGACCACAGATTTCATACCATTAGTTTTACAAGAAGCAATAGATAATAACTTTATAGATGAAATTATACCTGTTGCAGGATCCGATGGTATTCAATGGTCACAAAGGCTTGCTGCGCACGAGGGAATATTAACAGGTATATCGGGCGGTTCTACATTTGCAGTAGCTATGGAAGTTGCAAATAAAGCTCCTAAAGGATCTACTATTTTATGTATGCTTGCTGATACTGCAGAAAGATATTTATCTAGTGTTTTATTTGAAGATATATCTCCTGATATGAATAGTGAGGAGATAAAAATATTGAATTCAACTCCAGCATATAAAGCATCTGAATAAAATTTTAAGATACTGATATAAAGTAAGCCATTGGTATTACTGCAATCCAAACAATTAACCCTATTAACAATGGCTTCAAGTTAAGTTCTTTAAATTCTATTTTTGAAGACTGTAAGCCTATACAAAAAATACCAACAATTATAAAAGTCTTACTTAGTACTCTTAAATATTCGGTCACTGAATAAGACAGTTCAAATATATTTGAGATAATCAAAGCAATAAAGAAGTAAATAATAAATCTTGGAAATTCAAAACCTTTTTGCTTTCTGTTAAATTTATAGTTAATTAATAATATTAGCGGTATTAAACCCAAGGTTCTTAATATCTTTAAAGATGTTGCAGCCTCAACTGATGAGCTTGAAAATGCTAGTGCGGAACCAACAACCGATCCAGTATCGTGAATAGCTAAAGCAGAAAAAACACCAAATTCATAATTAGACATACCCAAGGACTCACCAACATAAGGGAATGTAATAATTGCTATTGTGTTAAATAAAAAAAGAACTGCTAAAGATATAAAAATAAATTTTGTATTAGCTTTGATTAATGGTCCAATTAGAGCTATTGCTGTTGCTCCACATATTGATAACCCAGATGCTAACAAAACATTAAGTTTTAAATTTAATCTAAATACCATTCCTAAGATAAAAGATAATACAAATGAAAATATTATGAA
>RGHK01000177.1 GCA_010024215.1 Pseudomonadota bacterium
GGCAGTCCATGTTCCATTAACCCTTGAAGCGCAACTAGAAGCTAGAGCTCTTATGATGTCAACGAATAATATTTTATCGCCTGCTGATGGATCTCCAATCATTAACCCTACACAGGATGTTGTATTAGGCCTTTATTATATGACTAGAGATAACGCAAGTGCTGTTGGTGAGGGTAGAGTTTTTAGTGATCCAGATGAAGTTTTGAGAGCATATGAGACCGGAACACTAGATATCCATTCTTCAATTAAGGTAAGAATTACTAATGAAAATAATGAAAAATCAATTTATGAAACTACTGTAGGTAGAGTTTTAATTTGGAGAATAACTCCAAAGGAAGTTGGATTTGAAAATATTAATAAAGTTCTTAACAAAAAGTTAATTTCTAAACTTGTTGATATTTCATACAGAAAAGCAGGTTTAAAAGCAACAGTAATATTCGCAGATCAACTTATGTATCTAGGATTTGATTTTTCAACTAGATCTGGCTCATCTATAGGCGTAAATGATTTTGTAATTCCTCAGGAAAAAGCAAAAATTATTGAAGATTCAGAAAAAGAAGTAAAAGCAATTGAAAAGCAATTTGATTCAGGTCTGGTAACAAGAGGAGAAAGATATAACAAAGTTATAGATATCTGGTCTAGGGCAAACGAACAGGTTGCTAAAGCAATGATGGAAAAAATTAGCACCGAGACTGCAGAAACTCCTGATGGAAAAAAAGTAGAACAATCTTCATTTAATTCAGTTTACATATATGCAGATTCAGGGGCTAGAGGTTCACCTGCTCAGATTAGACAGTTGTCTGGTATGAGGGGTCTTATGTCCAAGCCAGATGGATCAATTATTGAAACTCCAATTACTGCAAATTTTAGAGAAGGATTGTCAGTTCTTCAGTACTTTATCTCAACTCATGGAGCGAGAAAGGGCCTAGCTGATACCGCTCTTAAAACTGCTAACTCTGGTTATCTAACTAGAAGGTTATGTGATGTATCAATGGACTCAGTTATTAATATTGATGATTGCGGTACTGAAAATTCTATAACAGTAACTTCTATAATCGATGGTGGTGAAATTATACAACCGCTTACAGATAGAATTTTGGGTAGAGTTATTGCTGAACCTATTGTTGATGCTGACGGTAATGAGCTTTATGCAAAAGATACTATGCTCGATGAAGATGCGGTAGATAGCATTGAAGCATTAAACTTGGCTTCTTTGAAAGTAAGATCACCAATGACTTGTGAGGCTTCAATTGGAGTATGTTCCAAATGTTATGGTAGAGATCTCGCTAGAGGGCACTTAGTTCACCGTGGTGAAGCTGTTGGTGTTGTAGCCGCTCAATCAATTGGTGAGCCAGGTACACAGTTAACAATGCGTACTTTCCATATAGGAGGAGCTGCATCAAGCGCATCAGAAGATAATGCTATCTTTAATAAAAACGCTGGTGTTGTCTCATTTAGTGACGATATAAAGACAGTAACTAATAAAGACAAATTAGAAGTAGTAGTTTCAAGAAATGCAATGGCAACTATTACAGAATCTAGTGGAAAAATCATTGAACAATATAAAATTCCATATGGTGCCACTATAGAAGTAAAAGATAAGGCAGAGCTTAATGCAGGTGTAAAAATTGCTTCATGGGATCCTTATACAAGACCAATTATTGCTGAAGTATCAGGTAAAGTTAAATTTGTTGATATCGAAGATGGAGTTACCGTAAGAGAGCAGATGGATGAGCTTACAGGACTTTCAAGTATAGAAATAATTGAAGTTTCTGATAG
>RGHK01000178.1 GCA_010024215.1 Pseudomonadota bacterium
CATTATACAGCTGATCATAATTCGTATGCTAACTCTATTACCCCTGATAGTTTTAGATATGCAAATCTAAATAGAGAGCCAGAACATCAACAAACTATGCAATTTTCAACTCTTGAATTAAACCATGATCTTTCAGATGAATTATTGCTAAATGTTAAGTATTCATATGGCCATAGAGACTACTATCATTCAAATGATAATGATTACTCAGTTGCTAGTGAGCTTTTCCCAGGATTGGCTGCGATACCAGGATTCCCAATGACATGGTATGGATGTTTTGGTGGCTATAGAGGAACAGGTTTTTGTGAAGATATAGATTCTGATAGAACTTATGAGTTTGCAGTTGTAAGAACCTATAGCAAACAGTTTGAAGTTTCATTAATTTCTGATTTTGATGGACCTTTTAATTACATCCTTGGTGCTTATACTTTTGATCAAAAAAATCATAATGTTTATCAAGTTCAAACCGCATCATGGCAAATGATCAGTAAAGCTGTTCAACATCCATATAACAACGCATTATTTGGTGGAGCTTTAACAGGATATGGTGGTACAGACTTCTTTACTGCCTTAGTGCTTGGTGCACCTGCAACACTTGCTCCTGAAGGATTAATGGCATTACTAATGAGTCAACCTAAATATGAAGTGCCTACAGAGATTTCAGGTTTTATAAATGACGATCATGTTCATACTGAATCTACTGCTGTTTTTGGTGAAATGTACTATGACCTATCAGATGTAACTAAGTTAACGTTAGGTATGAGGTATAACGACGATACTGTGACCGACAATATTATGTCATGTCTTACAATGTTGGGTTGTAATCAGTATCCGCTTTCACAAAGGCTTACAAATGAATATGGCTTCTTCCCAACAGAGGTTATTGAATCAGATGATGCTTTAGCATATAAATTAGCTATTCAGCATGACCTTTCAGATAACGTAATGGTTTATGGAAGCTATACCACTGCAGTGAAAGCAGGAGGAAATAATCCAAATGAAACCGGAACTCCTGATCCATATGATCAAGAGGAAACTTCCGTTATAGAATTTGGTGTAAAAAGTATTCTTATGGATGGAGCGATGCTTTTTAATGCAACTTATTTTGATAACACAACTGATGGAATGTTAATTTCATCAATAGTTAATGCTGGTTCAAAAAATAATAACGTTGATGCTGAAATTCAAGGATTCGAAGGCAATATGGTTTGGTTCCTTGGTCTTAGATATGTAGTTACTGATAAAGGAGCCATATTTAAGTCAGCAGGTTATTTATGTACTGTTCCATTTAATCCTCTTGCACCAGGAGGAGCATGTCCAGCAGCTGGGCTAGGAACTCCAGTAGATGTATCTGGTAATAAATTACCTCAATCACCTGAGTCTTCATATAGCTTGTCGCTTAATCAAGACTTTAATTCTGCAAAAGGTACAACTACTGCAAGATTGACTTATAGATATCAATCTGAAAGAGAAGGTAATGTTTTTAATTCAGATAGATCAAGAATGCCAGAACATAAATTCTTTGATTTAAGTGTTACATATCAACCAAATGAAAAAGATTGGTATGCATCACTATTTGTTAAGAATATTGCTGATGATGTTTATATTGGAACATGGGCAGCAGCAAGCGCTCTTCAAGGTGGAGCACAATTTGCTACTTATACCGATCCTAGAACATGGGGTGTAGTATTTGGAACAACCTTTTAATATAAACTAGAATCTATAAAAAAGGCTGGGTAACCAGCCTTTTTAATATTAGATAAATTTATA
>RGHK01000179.1 GCA_010024215.1 Pseudomonadota bacterium
TCAAATCGAGGATTTAAAAGTGTTAAGCTTAAATGGTGACTTTGACACATCTTTCAATAATGGACATACATTTTCATATGGGATAGAGACAACATATAATCATAATTATTCTAAAGCATATGACAGAATTTTGGATGTTGACAATAATAATGTTAAAGGTGTAAGCAAAAAATTTGCAATACCAACCAGGTATCCTAGCGATGGAAGTTCATATACAAGCTTTGCATCCTACGTAAACTGGTCATGGAATATGAGTGAGTTTTTCACTTTCAATATTGGGACAAGACTAACATTTACAAAGCTAAAGGCAAGTTGGAATGATGTAATATCAGTAAACCCTCAATTATCAAAAGTTAATTTAAATTCTGAGGCATTAACAACTACAATATCAATGAAGTTAAGGCCAAGTAATAAAATTCAAATAAATACAGTTTTATCTAGTGGTTTTAGAAATCCAAATATTGATGATATTGGAAAGATTAGAGAAAATAATGGTTTATTAGTTGTTCCTAATACATTTTTAAAGCCAGAATATGCATATAATCTAGACCTAGGAGTTGATTATAAATCTCTTGACAAGAAAAATTATCTATCAATTAGAGGATTTAGCACAATAATTTCAAGACATATTGGAAGAGCAGAATATATTGTTTATTCTGATATTACAACTCCTAATCTATCTACAATAATCTATGATAATGAGGAAGTTACTACTGTTGCTAATAAAAATTTAGGTAATAGATTTATTCATGGATTTTCAATTGATGGGTCTAATAATTTAAGTAGAAGTTTAAAAATTAATTACAGCTTAACCTATACTAAAGGGGATAAAAATGAAATATATGGTCCCCTTCCTTCAATCTCTCCTTTATTTGGATCATTTTCATTAGATTATATTAAAAATGATCTAGCAATTAGGGCCATATACAAATATAGTGACTCAAAAGATCCTTCAGAATATAGTATAGGTGGAGAAGATGGCCTTGATGAAACTCCTTATTTAATTGATCAAAATGGGTTAAAAAATTTCCTAGGAACACCAAAGTGGTCAGATTTTTCAATTTATGCAAGCAAAAAAATATCATCAAATTCTACATTGAGACTTGGTATTACGAATATTTTTGATATTCATTATAGAACATTTGCTTCTGGAATTTCTGCACCTGGTAGATCTTTCCAAGCAGGTTTAAATCTTAAATTATAAAGCAGCTAATTAACTTTATTTTGATCTAAAATCATTAATTTCGCCTTTAATTCAAGGATTAATGGGATTTAAAGAATCGAAAAATTTTTCACTTAATTCAATTGCAAAAGAGATTGAAGACTTCTGGGTTAAAAATGATGTTTTTATCAAATCATCAAACAGAGATAATGGAGAGAGTTTTGTGTTCTTTGAAGGTCCTCCTTCTGCAAATGGTAAACCTGGAATTCACCATGTATTGGCTAGAACTATAAAAGATGCCTTTTGTAGATATAAGACTATCAAAGGGTTTAACGTTAAGAGAAAAGCTGGGTGGGATACCCACGGACTTCCTGTTGAATTAGGTGTAGAGAAGGAATTAGGAATTTCAAAGGATGATATTGGTAATAAGATTAGTGTATCAGATTATAATGCTGCATGTAAGGAAGCGGTTATGAAATATACTTCTGACTGGGAATCATTAACTAAAGAGATGGGTTATTGGATTGATATGTCTGATCCTTATGTGACATTTGAATCTAAATACATGGAATCCGTATGGTGGATTATAAAAAATATTTATGATAAGA
>RGHK01000180.1 GCA_010024215.1 Pseudomonadota bacterium
AAAATATTATCTAAAACATCTTCGCCCCCTATTCTTCCATCAATTGTATTTGATACTGCCTCTGGCTGTTCATATATTTCTTTTTCCATATAGTGCCTGTAATCGCCCTTTGAAGTTGCTTGGGCTGAAATATCTATATGGGTAATTTCTCTTGAAGCTTCTTTTTTAGATTCATTATAAATCTTGTATGCGTTGGCAGAAATCTCAGCTACATCACCATCTTCTAGAAATATGAAATCATTAGTATGCTGAGCTATTGCAAGTGGATCTGAGGCAGCAAACATTTCATCTGTTCCTATCCCTATAAGGAGAGGTGATTTATTTCTAGCAATAACTAAATTGGTATTGTCTTTTACATCAATAGCCGCAATTGCATATGCTCCCTCAAGCTTTTCTTTTGCTGAATACATAGCATCAACCATTGTTTGGCCTTTGGTTATATAAAAATCGAGCAGATGAGCTATCAGCTCTGAGTCTGTTTGAGATGAAAACTCATATCCATCTTTTTTAAGATCTTCTCTAAGCTCAACATAATTCTCAATAATGCCGTTATGAACAATATATACAGAGTCTTGCGATTTATGCCCATCTGGTATGAGCAATGCCTAGTTTGCTTTTTGGTTTTTCAGCAATCATTTTTTCTTCGAGAAGCTGAACTTTTCCAACAGTTCTAAGATGGGCTATAGATTCATCTTGGTGTAAAGCGATTCCAGCTGAATCATATCCCCTATATTCCATCTTATGGAGACCTTGAACTAAAAGTTTTCCAACGTTTCTATTTGAAGCCGCAGCTATAATACCGCACATGTTTAATCCTTTTTCTTAGACCAGTTTTCTTTGTTGTCTTGCTTTGATCTGCCAACGCCAAGCGCTCCATCTGGAACATCTTTAGTAATAACAGATCCAGCTGCAACTGTAGCATTTGATCCAATAGTTACTGGTGCTACTAATGCTGTATTGCTTCCAATAAAACTTTCATCCCCTATAGATGTTTTATGCTTATTAGAGCCATCATAATTACAGGTTATTGTTCCAGCTCCAATATTAGTAGATTTACCAACCTCTGTGTCGCCTAGATAAGTGAAATGATTTGCTTTTGAACCCTCTCCAAGAGTTGAATTTTTGGTTTCAACAAAATTACCAACCTTTGCTGATTTTTCGATATTGCTTCCTTCTCTTAATCTTGCATATGGGCCAATAATACAACCATCGCCAACTGTTGCTCTGTCAAGATGAGAAAAGGCTTCAATTTTGGAATTATGTCCAATGGTTGTATTTTTTATAATTGTGTTAGGGCCAATATGAACATTGTCACCCAGGGTAACATTACCCTCAAAAATAACATTAATATCCACAGTACAGTCTTTGCCTGCTACTACCTCGCCTCTTACATCTAGCCTTGAAGGATCTGCTACTGTAACACCGTTATTAATTAATTCTTCTGATTTCATATCTCTATAAATGCCTTCTAGCTCAGCAAGCTCTGTTTTGTTGTTTGCTCCCTTAACCTCATCATTAGATGAATTAAATGTTTTAATTTTATACCCTTTATTGCTTATTATAGAAACTAAATCTGTTAAATAAAATTCTCCTGCAGCATTATTGTTGTTAAGTTCTGCTAAACCTTCTGCAAGTAGCTCTTTTTGACCACATAAAACACCTGTGAAGATTTCCTTAATATTTTTTTCATCATCTGATGCGTCTTTTTCTTCAACTATTGCTAGAGCATTGCCAAAATCA
>RGHK01000019.1 GCA_010024215.1 Pseudomonadota bacterium
ACCGTGGGATTCAATTGACCCAGTAATGGCTACTGCCGAACTTATACAAAACCTAAACACCATTGTTAGTAGAAGAATTAATATAGTTAATAATCCAGCAGTTATTTCAGTTGGTATAGTTAGGTCTGGCACTAGAGGAAACATAATTCCTGAAGATTCAGAGATTCATGGAACCATAAGAACATTTGATTCTGATTTAAGAGCTGAAATTTATGACGAAATAAGACAGGTAGCCTCAGGTGTTGCTCTTGGAACTGGCTCAGAAATTTCTGTTGAGTTTGATGTTGGGGGTTTTTACCCAGTTACTTTTAATGATAAAGATTTAGTAAAAAGATTAACGCCATCTCTTAAACAAGCTGCTTCTAATAAGGTTTATGAAATGACTCCATCAACTGGGGCAGAGGATTTTTCATTTTTTTCAAATGAAATTCCAGGAATGTATTTTTGGCTTGGTGTTAATGCACCAGGAGTCATGGAAGCTCCAGGAAATCACTCTCCATATTTTGTTGTCGATGATGGAGCTCTGGATGTCGGACTAAAAGCCATGGTCTATTTAGTAGAAGACTATTCTCAGAACTAATCAATAAACTATAAATATTTAACCTATCATTAAAATATTTTAAGGTTTAGAATCTAGAAAATTTAAAAGGAGCCAGAAATGGGAATACCAAATCATATTAAAGAAAATCTATCCATACCTGTTATTGGATCGCCATTATTTTTGGTATCAGGACCAGAGTTAGTTATAGCGCAATGTAAAGCAGGAATTATTGGATCTTTTCCTGCACTTAATGCTCGTCCACAACACGTTTTAGAAGAATGGATTGTAAGAATTAAAAAAGAGCTAGCAGAATATCAAAAACAAAACCCTGACAAAAAAGTTGCCCCATTTGCTGTTAATCAAATATGTCATGGCTCTAACGACAGATTAATGGATGATATGGCAACGTGTGTAAAACATGAAGTGCCAATTATTATTACATCCTTAAGACCTCCAGCTGAATTAGTAGAGGCCGCACATAGTTACGGAGGTCTTGTTTATCATGACGTCATAAATGTAAGGCACGCAAAAAAAGCAGCTGAACAAGGGGTCGATGGTTTAATTTTAGTTTGTGCGGGGGCAGGCGGTCATGCCGGTGCTTTATCTCCTTTTGCTCTTTTAAGAGAGGTTAAAGAATGGTTTGATGGAACTGTTATTTTGTCTGGATCAATAGGCGATGGATATTCAGTTGCATCTGCATTAGCTTTGGGAGCAGACTTTGCATACATGGGAACGCGCTTTATTGCTACTAAAGAAGCAAATGCCGACCAAGGGTACAAACAAATGCTTATTGATAGTGCGGCTGATGATATTGTTTACTCCAATTTATTTACAGGTGTTTCAGGCAACTATTTAAAACCATCGATTAAAAACGCAGGACTTGATCCCGACAATCTGCCAGAAGCAGATAAGTCTAAAATGAATTTTGGATCTGGAGGAAATACAGATGCAAAAGCTTGGAAAGACATATGGGGCTCAGGTCAAGGTATTGGAGGCATCAAGGATGATCCAAGTGTTGAAGATTTAGTAACAAGAATAAAGGAAGAGTATAATAAAGCTAGAATAGAGTTTAACGAAAAATAATATTATTCGGAGGGAGCCAATGGAAGCAATAATATTAATTTTAATAGGTGCGATTGCAGGAGGAGCAATTGTAAATATGGTAAATGTCTGTAAAGAGGGCCGAGGCGGTTCTAAAGGCATAACAGATGAATATGTAACTAAGTCTGGGATTAAAAGAACAGCAAAAAGAGAAAGAGAAGATTATATAGTCTGATTAATTTATAGATGGCCAAAAGAAATTTAAGAGAGCATTTTGAAGAAGGCTGGAATAAATTATTTGGTAAAGAAGAAGACAAGAGCAAATTAAGAACCCAAAGCTTATACAGAGCAAGACAATCCAAGATTAACCTTAACGCGGGCACCCCGCATGACTGGGAAGACCTCAAAAAATACCAAGAAGAAGAAAAGAATAATGAATAATATAGGTTTTATTGGTTTAGGCGTTATGGGAGCTCCAATGGCAGGGCATCTGTCTCAAAAAGGGTATAACCTTTCTGTATTTAATAGATCTGCTGATAAATCAAAATTATGGAAATCACAATACAAAGGCGTTATAAGCAGTTCCTTAAATGATTTAGCATTAAATTCTGATGTAATTATTTTATGCGTAAAAAAAGATGAGGATGTAAGAAATATTATTAATGAAATTAAAGATTCCATCAAGCCGAATTCTATAGTTATTGATCACACAACAACCTCCGCAGAATTAGCCAAAGAAATGCATAACATTCTTAAAGAAAAACAATCATCTTTTCTAGATGCTCCAGTCTCAGGTGGAGAAGCAGGAGCAAAGCTTGGAAAGTTATCCATTATGGTTGGAGGAGACAAGGATATATTCTCCTCGGCTTCTAATATTTTGAGCTGTTACTCAAAGTTTACAAAATATATGGGTCCATCAGGGCATGGCCAACTAACTAAAATGGTTAATCAAATTTGTATAGCTGGACTAATTCAAGCTTTAGCAGAGGGTCTTAATTTTTCTGAAAAAGCTGGATTAAATTCATCTGACGTTATTGAAGTTATATCGCAAGGAGCTGCGCAATCATGGCAAATGGAAAATAGATGGGAAACTATGCTAGCTGATCAATATGAGCACGGCTTTGCAGTTGATTTGATGAGAAAAGATTTAGAAATAGTAAAAAAACAAGCAGAATTAATAGGCGCAAACATAGAAGTCACAAAGTTAGTAAATAACTTTTATAAAGATATTCAAGATATAGGTGGTGGCAACTGGGATACATCTAGTCTCTTAAAAAGGCTTCAAGACTAAAACACCATTCTTGAAAATAAAGCCAACCCAGCATAAATAAGAAACATCAAGACTACACCATTTTCGACGGTTGCTTGATCTAGATTAATTGATTCTTCTGCTATTCGATAAAAGCTGCTTGGATTGCCAACTAGCCATACAATACCGATAAGATGAAGAAACATTAATATTGCTACGATCCAATTTAAAGGTTGGTTGGTAAATACTATGAGAGAAGTAATGATTAAAAAAATAATCTCAGTTCCAAGATAAACGTTAATGTTTTTTTCTTTCCACATATATCGCAAAAGACTATAGCCAGCCTTATAAGCATAAAAATATGCAATGGCATTAAATATATATAAAAATGCTAAAAGAGTAATCATCTAAAAGTGAGGAGGCTTTTCGTATTTTATTGGAGGAAACTGTGATTTTTTGTTTCCTTTTTTATAACGCTCATATCTTGAGGTGACGTCTGCGCAATCATCTACAGCAGAAGGAATATCTTTTTTTCTATCTTTTTTATTCCTATCCATTTTTTAGAATATACCCCAGGAAAATTATAAATCTCCCTCTTTTCTTACCTCGCTTCTTTGGACTTCAAATTTTTCTCCATATCTCGCTTCTAATTTCACTTGGTTTTCGTGAATAACCTCATATGGATCTAGACCAAGAGATGAGCAAGCAGTAGCCCAATACCACATTATGTCTCCTAACTCTCTTTTCATATGAAAGATATTGTCTTCACTTGGAGGCTTGCCTTGTAAAACCATCTTTTTAACAATTTCAACAAACTCACCTGTCTCGCTTCCAAGGCCCAGGGCAGCTGTAAGTAATCTAGGCATTTTTATATCTGATTCTGATTCAATATTGTCCATGCTTTTTTTCAAAGCATCCAAATCTAAACTTGGCTTACTCGTTACTTTTGTTACAAAGTCGCTGTAGGTTGTAAAAAAATCTTTAACTTCTTGGCTCATAATAATTCCTCAATAAATTTTATTTAATTTTTAATGATCTTTGGCATATGAGGGTCAGAGATAAAAGAGGATGAAATTTTTAATCTAAAGAACTTATGCTGTGCATCCATTGCTACAGGCGCTGAACCTCCAAATGCATAAACCTCAACCCTTTGTGCATTAGCAAGCGCCTCTATGGCAGACTCCAAAACATCTTGATTGATTTGTGATCTGACATTTAATATTTCACTAATTGTTGTATCAAAAACTTTTTCGCATAGCTCATGAATACTGTCATCATCTTCTATCTCATACATTACAAAATAATCATCTGCAGCTAACTGCTGTGATAAATTAATTTTAAATTCTTGGTATCCAGAAAATCCTAGAGCTTTGCAAAATCTTATCAGGGTTGGTTCGCTAATTCCCATAGCTGATGAGGCCTCAGCAGTTTTCATTGTTATGACTGATTTTGGGTCATTCAAAACAAATTCAGCAACTAATTTTTCAGACTTTCTTAATTCTGGAAGAGTATTTTTAATTTGTCTCAATAATTTTGTTGACATAAGGTTAGAATATCTCTCTTGAGCAAAAAAATGAATCCCTAAATGGACGTATCACATATTTTAGACCATCTTAATGATCAGCAAAGAGAGGCTGTAACGTCTGAAAAAAAACATCTTATGGTTCTTGCGGGAGCCGGCTCTGGTAAAACCAGAGTATTGGTACATAAGATCGCATGGGAGGTAGAAGCCTTAAGACGAAACCCCGCGTCAATCATGGCAGTAACTTTTACTAACAAGGCTGCCCTAGAAATGCGGTCTAGAATTGAAGAATTACTTGAAACTCCAATTATGGATGGCTGGGTCGGTACTTTTCATGGATTAGCTCACCGCATGCTAAAACGGTTTCATAAAGAAGCAGGACTAAGCAATAGTTTTACAATTCTTGATTCTGATGACCAGCTAAGAATTATTAAAAGAATCTCAAAAGAATTAGGTTTTGATGAGTCCCTATGGCCATCTCGTCAAAGTCAATGGCAAATTAATGCATGGAAAGATGAGGGCTTTAGGAGTGACTCGGTAGATGATAAAGGAGATTATTTTAAAGAAACTATAAACAAGGTTTATAAGGAATATGAAAAGGCATGCTTAAGAGATAATTTAGTTGATTTTGGTGAGCTTTTATTGAGATCCTATGAAGTAATAAAAGAAAACAGCTTAGTAAAAGATTTCTTTCATTCAAGATTTAAATCTATTCTCGTTGATGAGTTTCAAGATACGAATACCATTCAATACAACTGGTTGCTTGAAATAGCTTCTGCAGAAACGTCTATTACTGCTGTCGGAGATGATGATCAATCTATATATGGTTGGAGAGGCGCAAAAGTTGAAAACGTAGAATCTTTTACAAAAACTTTTGAAGATACCGAAATAGTAAGACTAGAACAGAACTATAGATCTACAAATATTATTCTTGGTGCTGCAAACGCATTGATAGAAAATAATGTAGATAGGCTGGGTAAAAATCTTTGGACTGACAAGCTTGAGGGCGAACCAATTATCCTATACCAAGCATACAACGAGCAAGATGAAGCTAGATTTGTTGCTGATATTTTAAAAGATTGGATGAACAAGGGTGAGATGTATTCTGATGCCGCCGTCTTATATAGATCAAATGCTCAA
Source organism: Pseudomonadota bacterium (assembly GCA_010024215.1). Lineage (GTDB taxonomy): Bacteria > Pseudomonadota > Gammaproteobacteria > Magnimaribacterales > D2472 > SCGC-AAA076-P13. The sequence goes on from RGHK01000019.1 coordinate 5,494, forward strand.
TCTAGAGCGCTGGAAGAAGCGCTTTTAAGATCTAGTATTCCCTACAGGATCTATGGTGGCCAGAGATTCTATGAAAGGATGGAAATAAAAAATGCCATAGCATATCTAAAAATCATATTTAATAATTCAGATAACCCCGCCTTTGAAAGATCAATATCTAATCCTACTAGAGGAGTGGGTGAAAAAACATTGGCTAAAATAAGAAGCACCGCAAATAAATATAATATTTCTTATATTAAGGCATCTGCCAAGTTGATAGATGAGGGCTCAATTGGAGGCAGAGGCGGGACTGGTCTGAAGTCTTATCTTGAGTTTATTGCTCGTTGCAAAGAGTTTATTGAAGAAAATCCATTATCAGATTTAATGGAAGAAATTATTAAAACTTCAGGTTTAAGTGCATTTCATGGCAAAGAACCAGGTGAAAAAGGTAAGACAAGAGTAGAAAACTTAGAGGAGCTTATTTCTGCTACAACAAATTTTGAACAGAGCGTAAGAGAAGAAAAAACATACAAAGAAATTGCAGAAGATTATTTAGACATGATTTCTTTAGATTCGGGTGATAGACAAGCATCTGAACATGATGACGCGGCTCAGCTTATGACTCTGCACTCAGCTAAAGGACTCGAATTTAAACTAGTTTTAATTACTGGTTTAGAAGAGACTTTATTTCCACACGGGAGATCAATGGAAAATCCAGCACAGCTTCAAGAAGAAAGAAGGCTTTGTTATGTTGGTATAACCAGAGCTATGGAAAAGTTATACATAACTTATGCCGAATCAAGAAGACTGCATGGGTCAGATACCTTTAATCCGCCTTCAAGATTTATAAAAGAAATTCCAAAAGCTTTAATAAATGAAATCAGACCTAGAGCACAAACCCATATCCCTTATAATAGGAAAGATTTTAAAGAAACAAAGCTTGAGTTTGAAGATGAGATAGGTATCTCACTTGGGCAAAGGGTCTTGCATAAATCTTTCGGAGAAGGAGTAGTATTAAATTATGAAGGTTCAGGAGATTCAGCAAGAGTACAAATTAATTTTGATCAGGCTGGAACTAAGTGGTTAGTTTTATCTTATGCAAATTTAGAGAAATTATAATGAAGAAAAACGTAGCGTATTTATTAACAATTTTTTTTATAGTCAGTTGTTCAGATAGCGGCAGCACAGAAAGCAACTCAGAAAATGTTGAGCAAAAGAAATATGAGTGGAGGCTTGTAACATCTTGGCCTAAAAATTATCCAGGGCTTGGCATGGCACCAGAGAGAATAGCAGACCTTGTTGAAGAAATGAGCAACGGTCAAATGAAAATAACAGTTTATGGTGCTGGCGAACAAGTGCCGGCTTTTGGAGTTTTTGATGCTGTTTCAAGTGGTTCTCATCAAATGGGTCACAGCGGTGGATATTTTTGGAAAGGCAAAGTTCCAGCGGCTCAATTTTTTACTAGCGTTCCTTTTGGGTTAACAGCTGACGAAATTAATGCATGGGTAAATAGAGGGGGCGGTTTAGAATTATGGAGAGAAATATACGAGCCTTTTAATATCTACCCTATACCTGCAGGAAACACAGGAACCCAAATGTTTGGTTGGTTTAATAAAGAAATAAACTCTCTTGAGGACATAAAGGGTTTAAAAATGCGTATTCCAGGTATAGGTGGAGAAGTGCTTAAAGAAGCTGGAGGTATTCCAGTTACACTTCCGGGCGGCGAACTTTTCACAGCATTACAAACAGGTGTTATAGATGCTACAGAATGGGTCGGTCCTTACAATGATTTAACTTTTGGTTTTCATCAGGCTGCAAAATATTACTATTATCCTGGTTGGCATGAGCCAGGACCAATGCTTGAGTTGTTAATAAATATAGATGCATGGAATAGCCTACCAAGACATTTACAAGTAATAATTGAGACAGCAACCAATGCAGTTAATCAAGACACCCTAGATGAGTATTTAGCTAGAAATAACCAGGCTCTTAACGAATTGATTGAAGTCCATGGTGTTGAATTAAGAAAATTGCCTGATGATGTTATAGAAGAGTTTAGAGCTATCTCTGAGAAAATCTTAGATGATTTAGCAAAAGAGGATGAGACTATTTCAAAAGTTTATGACTCGTATTCAAAATTTAAAAATGATGTAACTGAATATCATAAAATTTCAGAAGATGCTTTCGTTGAATCAAGAAATAAGTAGTGACAGATAATCTATCTTTTAAATCTTTAGGTCTTTGTGACTACGAGGATTCATTTTTAATGATGAAGTCGCAAATTAAAGAAGAAGATTTCAAAAATGAGATTTGGTTTTTAGAACACCCGCCTGTATTTACCCTTGGAACAGCAGCTGATAAAAAACATATTTTGGACTCAAAAGGTATTCCAATTTTTCAGTCAGACAGAGGCGGTGAGGTTACTTATCATGGACCCGGTCAATTAGTAATTTATTTTTTAATTGATATAAAAAACTCTAATTTAGGACCAAAGTCTTTGGTTAAAACTCTGCAAGAGTTTACTCAATCTCTATTAAAAAACTTCTCAATTGAATCAGATTTTATTGAAGGGGCTCCGGGTGTATATGTTGACGGAAAAAAGATTGCATCAATTGGATTAAGAATATCAAAAGGTAAAAGTTACCATGGAATAAGCATTAATGTTGATATGGACTTAAAACCTTTTACTTATATTAACCCCTGTGGTTATGAGGGCATGCAAGTTACTCAAATAAAAGATTTTAAAAAAGATGTAACTATTAAAGAGGTTGAACACCTTGCAATTAAACTTTTAGAGCCTATATTTTAGATATGGAAATTATCCCAACAAAGAAAATCGTTAACCGCGATGGGGTGAAGGCTGTTAAAAATGGCCAAAAGGGTAATAAATACTCTCACATTCCTAATTTAAAAAAACCTGAGTGGCTTAAGGTAAAGGCGCAGTTCAATCCTAATTTTCATAAGATTAAAAATCAGGTTTCAGAAAAAAGACTCAACACTGTTTGTGAGGAAGCTCACTGTCCAAATATTTCTGAATGCTGGTCAGCCGGTACAGCAACATTTATGTTGATGGGATCTGTCTGTACAAGAGCATGTAAATTTTGCTCGGTAGATACTGGAAATCCAAAGGGTTGGCTTGATAAAGATGAGCCATTGAATACTGCTAAAGCAGTACAAATAATGAAATTGAAATATGTGGTTTTAACGTCAGTTAATAGAGATGATTTGCCAGACGGAGGCGCACAACATTTTGCTGATACCGTTAAGCTTATAAAAGATCTTAATCCTGGTACTGCAGTTGAAGCCCTTACACCAGATTTCAAAGGCCTATCATCCTCAATAGATACCATCGTAAACTGTGGTTTAGAGGTATTTGCTCAGAACATTGAAACAGTTGAAAGGCTTACTCATCCAGTTAGAGATATTAGAGCGGGCTATCAACAAACCTTAGACGTTTTAGCTGAATCCAAAAAGATTAATCAAGAAGTTTTAACAAAAACAAGCCTCATTCTTGGCCTTGGTGAAACTGATGAGGAGATAGAGAAGACCATGGATGATTTAATTGACAATAAAGTTGATATTCTTACCCTTGGCCAATACTTGAGGCCAACACTAAACCATTTGCCTATTGAAAGATGGGTTACTCCAGAAGAATTTGAAGCTTATAGAGAAATTGGTCTTAAAAAAGGATTTCTTGAAGTTGTATCTGGACCCATGGTTAGATCAAGTTACAGAGCTGAAAGAGCATTGGAAAAAAATAACGCTGGCCTATAGTTTCATAAAACCAAGAAGGGTAAAAATAAAACAGTAATTAATACTAATAACTGTATAAAAATAAATGGAATAATGCCTCTATAGATTTCTTTAGTTTGAATCGACTCATCTGCAACGCCCCTCAAGTAAAACAATGAAAAACCGAAGGGGGGTGTTAAGAAAGAAGTTTGTAGATTAATTGCGAGAAGAATTGCTAACCAAACAGGATCAAAGCCCATCATTAATAAAGGCGGTGCAACTAAAGGAACAATCACATAACAAATTTCAATAAAGTCTAAAATAAAACCAAGCAAGAAAACAAAAATTAAGACAAAAATTAAGGCTGTATATGGTCCGCCTGGAAGCGAGCCAAATACAAGATCAATCAATTCATCTCCGCCGACTCCCCTAAAAATTAAAGAAAAAATTGAAGCACCAATCAGTATCGTGAAGATCATTGTCGATATTATTGCGGTCTTCTGGCTAGTTTCTTTAATAAAGTCTAGCGAAAACTTGCCATTGATAAGAGCTATTAAGAGAGCACCAGCTGCACCAATTGCAGATGCTTCTGTTGGTGTAGCAATCCCAGCAATAATAGAACCCAAAACTAAAATAATTAAAAGCAATGGTAAAGCAAGTGTCTTAAGAGTATCTTTGAATGACGCCGAGTTAGCTTGAGGCTCAAAGATGATATTTGGATTTTTATAGTTTTGATAGATGGTATAAATTAGATATCCAAGACAGATCATGATCCCAGGAACTATCGCGCCAACAAATAAATCCCCAACAGTTACAGTCTGTTGAGAAAAAATACCCATGTTATTTTGTGCCCTTTGATATGCATTAGACATAACATCGCCCAAAAGCACTAATGCAATTGAGGGAGGAATAATTTGCCCGAGAGTGCCGGTTGAGGCAACCAGACCTGATGAGAAGTCTTTTTTATAGCCTTGTTGAATAAGAACTGGCAGAGACATAAGACCCATGGTCACAACTGTTGCACCAACAATTCCAGTGCTTGCAGCCAATAAAGCGCCAACAGCAATTATTGAAATACTCAGACCGCCTCTAATATTTTTAAAGGCTAGGGCCATGTTTTCTAGCATTTTTGCAGCAATACCTGATCTTTCAAGAATAGTACCCATAAATATAAATAATGGAACTGCTAACAAGGTAACATTGTTCATAATTCCAAAGATTCTTAGAGGAATACTTTTCAGAATAGATTCATCAAATAGCCCAAAGGGTATGCATATAAGAGCAAATAAAATAGATACCCCTGACAAAGTAAACGCAACTGGATAACCAAACAAAAGAGCCAAACATATTAAAACTA
>RGHK01000181.1 GCA_010024215.1 Pseudomonadota bacterium
ACACAAGTAACTATTTCTATAGTTCTTTATTTTATTGCCCGAATAGCTATAAAAAAACCTGAATCACTATTTATTTCTAGTCTAATAGCAACAACTGCATACGTTGTGATGTACCTTTTTTTATATCAATCCATAACATTGTTACCAACAATTCATTTTTTAGTAACTGGCTTAAGTTTGATAGTTCTTTTTATTTCATATTATGAAATCGTTTTACTTGAAAGAAATGTGAGGAAGATTAAATTAGGTCTTTTTGAAAATGCTGAATCTTTTTCAATAGAAAAAAGTTACAAACTTGTTTTTAAAATCTTGGGAGTGGGCTTATTTCTTTTATCATTAGCTCTGATATCAGGCTTCGCTATTCAATCAATTTTTACAAATAATTTGATTATTAAGACGTCATTCACCATAATTGCCTGGTTTATATATTTAATTACACTAATTGGCACTAAATTTTTTAATTTTCCAATCAAATATGCAACTAGAGGATTGTTTATATCAATGTGGGCAGTGCTTTTTGCATATCTTGCTAACTCTTATTTAATCTATAGTTAATTGATGGACGCTGAACCCTCTTTGTTATTCTTATTTTTAAGTTTAATAAGTCTTTTAATTTTAAGTGCTTTCTTTTCTGGCTCAGAAACAGGAATGATGGCTGCAAATAAAATTAAATTAAAAAACTTGTCCAAAAAACCTGATAGAGGTGCGAAAAGAGCTCTTAAGCTTCTTAAAAAACCTGATCTGCTTTTAGCAACAATTTTAGTTGGTAATAACTTCGCAAATATTTTAGCTTCATCTATTGTAACAATAATTATGTTGAACTATTTTGGCGGCAATGTTCTATTGGGCGCAGTTCTGTTAACAACTTTTATATTAATATTTTCAGAAATAACTCCAAAAACAATGGCGGCAGTGAAGCCTGAAAGTTTTGCTAGAAGATCTTCACTGTTATTAAAGACTTTACTTTATTTTCTCAGGCCGATCATTGCTATAACAAACTATATAAGCTCAAAGGTTTTAAGGCTGTTTAATATAAATGTAAAAGATGCGAAAGATAACGATAATTTAAATACTCAAGAACTCAAAACATTATTAGACGAATCTGGAGACCTTATTCCTAAACAATACAGAGGAATGCTTTCATCTATACTTGGAATGGAAGAGCTGGTGGTAGAAGATATCATGACTCCTAAATCAGATGTAATAGGTGTTGATGTTGATCTAGATTATGAAAGCAATAAAAAGATAATTGAATCATCGGAATACACAAGACTGCCAGTTTATGATAAATCCATTGATAATGAGCTTGGTACATTGCATTTAAAAGATTCACATGCATTTCTGGATAAACTTGAATCAAAAAAAGATGTAAAAAAGGTTCTTTCAAAAACCTATTTTGTTTCACAGTCGACCGCACTAATGAAACAACTAAAAGAATTTCAAGATAATGATAAAAATATGGCACTTGTAGTTGATGAATATGGAGAAATAGAAGGACTAATCACTATTGAGGATATCTTCAAAGAAATTGCAGGAAAATTTGGTAGCGATAGGGTTGAATTAGAGAAAGAGTTCACAAAATTAAAAGACGGTTCGGTATTAACAGATGGAAATTCTAAAATAAGAGACTTAAATAATTTTTTAAAATGGTCTATACCCGAAGATAATTCAAAGACTATAAACGGTCTTATAACAGAATATCTAGATCAAATACCTCAAACAAATTTATGCTTAGAGAT
>RGHK01000182.1 GCA_010024215.1 Pseudomonadota bacterium
TCTTTCAATTAAAGTTTCATTGCCAACTTTTAATAAAGGCTTTGGCAGATTTTCTGTTAGAGGCATCATTCTTTTGCCATATCCTGCTGCAAGAATCATTGCTTTCATAATGCTTTTAACTCCAGCAAAAGCTTTGGCATAACAATTGAACTTAAATTTTCTTTTAGGGACATAAACTCATCATTTGGCAATAAAGTAATTAAATTTTCAAGAATCCTTGGTAAATCCATTAATCTAAAAGTCCTGTTATCTTGAATATATAAATTACTAAGTGTGCCCAAAATTCTCATATTACGCTGAATTCCACCCCATCTTAGCCATTCAAATACATCCTCAACGCCAACATCTAGTTGTATGCATTTTATATAATGTTCAATAGTGCTAGAACTTAGGTCATTAGAATAAGGAATATAATGATCTACAAGTATGCCTGCCAAATCTATGCCAACTGGGCCAATACATAAATCCTGAAAATCAATAACTGATATCTCTTGATTCGAATCTAGCATCAGATTTCTTCTTTCAAAATCAAAATGACAATTCATCCATGGCTGCTCAGATAGTCTAAGTAACACCTGAGACTGTAAGATTTTTAATTCTTCAATTTTTTTTAAAGATAAATATTTTTCTACAAAAACAGATTGCATTGTTTCCATTTGCATTGCTAAAGATTCATCATCTAGTTTATTTATTTGAGGTATGTGAGCTGTCTGAATCTGGGAAAGAAGCTTGACTGATTTTTTTAATAACTCAGGATTATCATTTAAGTTGATATCAATTAAAGAATCATCACCAAGATCTTGCTGGATCACCACTCCTGTTTTTTGTTCAACTAAAATAATTTCGGGGCAATTAATATTTGAATTTCTAAAAAAATTTGCAACATGAATAAATTTGTTATGATCACCTTTATCGGGGTTGAGGTAACACATAACTAAAGAGTTATGATTATCTATATGTAGTCTATAGTACTCTCTGCCACTTGCTTCAAGCTTTAAAACCTCAGCCTTTATAGCATCAAAGCCATTTTTTTTTGCGAGTTCTAGTACTTCTTCTTTTTTCAATTAACTATTTTTAACTTCATCAGGGACAGGAGTGTCATCAGGCACAAAAAAATCGGGCATAAGTTCATTAAAAGGTACATTTGCGTACTTTCTGAAATCTGTTACGCCGGCTTCATGCAGAACCAAATCATCAATACAAAAATTACCAGTAAATGATTTTGAATCTTTTGTAAGGATTTCATATGCAGCATCAGCCATAATGTCTACATTTCTAGATAATCTCATGATTTCATCACCGCCCAGATGATTCTGAACCGCGGCTGTTGCAATTGCAGTTCTAGGCCAAAGAGCGTTTACTGCTATACCTCTATCAGCAAACTCTTGAGCCATACCAAGAACACACATGCTCATCGTATATTTAGCCATAGTGTAAGCTACGGTTCCTGCAAACCATTTGGCGCTCATATCAAGAGGCGGTGACAAATTTAAGATATGAGGATTTGATGCTTTTTCAAGATGGGGTAAGCAATATTTACTTACCATATAGGTTCCTCTTCCATTGATTTGATGCATCAGATCATACCTTTTCATTTCTGTGTCTTTTACATTTGTGAGCTGAATTGCCGAAGCATTATTAATACAAATATCTATACCACCAAAATGGTCAACAGTTTTATTGATAGCATCTCTAACATTATCTTCGCTTTGAATATCGCAAATAATTGGCAGAGCATC
>RGHK01000183.1 GCA_010024215.1 Pseudomonadota bacterium
TAAATTTAAATCTCAAACTGATACAGAAGTAATTGTTCATTTAATTACCGAAAATTTAAAAGAATTAGAAATAGAAGAAGCAATCACAAAAACCTTAAAGCAATTACATGGAAGTTTTGCGCTTGGTATTGTTTTTAAAGATTTTCCTGATTTAATTGTTGGAGCAAGAAGAGGATCCCCATTAGCAGTTGGTTATGGTCCGAATGAAAATTATTTAGGTTCAGATTCTTATGCTTTAAAATCAATGACTAACAAAATTTCATATTTAGAGGATGGAGAATTTTGCATTATTAAAAAGGATCATGTTACATTTTTTAATGATGAAGGAAAAAAAATTAATAAAAAAATACTAGAGCTTTCCTCTAACGAAACAGCTTACGACAAAGGTGATTTCAAGCATTTTATGGCTAAAGAAATAGAAGAACAGCCTATAACTTTAAAAACTGGAATTAAGGAATATGTCGACAGTATTAATCAAGATATAAATATTTTTAATTTCCCTTGGAAAATTGATGAAATAAAATCTATTACATTAGTTGGTTGTGGTACTGCATATCATTCTTGTTTAATGGCAAAATACTGGTTTGAAGAGTTAACCTCTTTGGATGTAAGCGTTGATATAGCGTCTGAATTTAGATACCGAAAAAACCGATTTAAATCTGAAAACTTATACATTTTTGTTTCACAATCTGGAGAAACAGCAGACACTTATGCAGCCTTAGATTTATGTAAAAAGAATAATATGAAAACTTGTGCAGTTGTAAATGTAATAGAAAGTTCAATTGCAAGAGATGCTAATTTTGTTTTACCAATTCATTGTGGTCCAGAAATTGGTGTAGCTTCAACAAAAGCTTTTTTAGGGCAAATACTGATTTTATATATTTTATCTTTAAAATTAGGTCATTTGAAAAAAGATATTAAAACAGAAGATTATAAAGAAAAAATTAAAGAATTAAGAAATTTACCAAAATTAGTTGAACAAACTTTATTAGTGGATAGTGAAATCCAAACTATATCTTCAACATTTAATGAGGCTAAAGGTTCAATGTTTTTAGGAAGAGGTTTTTCATATCCAATTGCACTTGAAGGAGCTTTAAAATTAAAAGAATTGTCATACGTTCATGCTGAAGGTTATCCTGCTGGAGAAATGAAACATGGCCCGCTTGCTTTAATTGAAGAAGGCGACAGCATCACCATCGATGCCCACCAGCTTCTTATTCAGCTCAATATCTCTGAGGACGAACTGGCTCGACGAAAAGCCGCGTGGAAAAAACCAGCACCTCGCTACAGTCGTGGGGTGTTAGCAAAGTTCGCCGCCCTTGCTTCCACCGCAAGCCGAGGGGCAGTCACCGACCCCGACGCCTCGGCACTCTGAATTAGCGTTTTAAATGCAACTACTGCCTGCCAAGGGCTTTTTACCGACATAAAGGTCCTTGCCAAGCATCTTGAAGGAAGACCCTTCGTGGCTAGAGGCTAGCCACGAATAATTAAAAAGGTTGTTAGAAGACGATCATTCTTGATCTACAATATGCCGAGTTTTGAATATAGTCTGACTGGTCAAAAAATTTATGGGGAGGAGTAATCCATGCGTTCATTCGTTTTAGCCGTTTCAATCTTTGCCGTTGCAGGTGCTGCCCAGGCCAGCGCGGACCTTATCAAAAAATACAACTGCGTAGCTTGTCACGCCGATGCACGCAAACTGGTAGGCCCCGCTTATAAAGACGTTGCGGCCAAATACA
>RGHK01000184.1 GCA_010024215.1 Pseudomonadota bacterium
GTATGACAGAAAGTCATGTTCACGACGTAATGATTACTAAGGAAGCTCCAAACTATCAAAGAAGCTAAAAGTGACAGACTTATCTACTAATAATAAAGAAATAGATACTATTCTGGTTTTAGATTTTGGCTCTCAATATACTCAGCTTATAGCAAGAAGGGTTAGAGAGAGTGACGTTTATTCTGAAATACTTCCTTGGGATATTGATGAAGAAAAAATAAAAGCAATCAAACCAAAAGGGATTATTCTTTCAGGCGGACCAGACTCAGTAACCCAAAGTTTTACTCCAAGAGTACCTCAAATTATATTTGATCTTAATGTTCCAATTTTAGGTATATGTTATGGAATGCAAACATTGGCTGAGCAATTGGGTGGACAGGTTATTTCATCTGATCAAAAAGAGTTTGGTTATTCAGAATTAAATGTTACTTCAGAATGTGTTTTATTTGCTGATTTAGGTAAAAAATTGAATGTGTGGATGAGCCACGGTGATCAAGTTCAAGATTTACCAGATAATTTCGATTTAGTAGCATCAACTGCCACTGCTCCAATTGCAGCAATGCAACATGAATCTAAACCAATTTTTGCACTTCAGTTTCATCCTGAGGTAACTCATACGGAAGATGGTCATACAGTTTTAAATAACTTCATATTTAAAGTATGTAGAGCCAAAACTGATTGGAAGATGGATGACTTAATTGGACAAAGAATTCAAGAAATTCAAAATCAAGTTGAGAATAACAAAGTCCTTTTAGGGTTATCCGGCGGAGTTGATTCTTCTGTAACAGCAGCACTGTTACATCAGGCTATCGGGAATAAACTTGTATGTGTCTTTGTTGATAATGGGCTTTTGAGGAAAGGTGAAGCTGAAGAGGTGATGAATACCTTTAAAGAAAATATGAATTTAAATGTCATCAAATCTGATAGTGAAGAAGTCTTTTTAAGGCACCTAAAAGGTGTTACAGATCCTGAACAAAAAAGAAAAATTATCGGAAGAACTTTTATCGATGTTTTTGATGCAGAGGCAACTAAATTAAAAGATATTCAATTTTTAGCGCAAGGCACTATATATCCTGATGTAATTGAATCATCTGGATCTGAATCAAAGGAAGCAAGAGTTATTAAATCTCATCACAACGTAGGCGGACTCCCTGAAGAAATGAAAATGGAGTTAGTGGAGCCTTTAAGAGATTTATTTAAAGATGAGGTCAGAAGAATGGGAGTTGAACTCGGACTTTCATCAGAAATGCTAAACAGGCATCCATTTCCAGGTCCTGGGCTTGGAGTAAGGATTTTAGGTGACATTACCAAGGAAAAAACATCAATTCTAAAAGAGGCAGACCATATCTTTATTGAGGAGCTTATAAAAGCTGATTTATATAAAACAGTTAGTCAGGCTTTTGCAGTTTATTTGCCAGTAAAATCAGTTGGTGTGGTGGGCGATGAAAGAAGATATGCAGAGGTTATAGGCTTAAGAGCTGTTGAAACAGTAGATTTTATGACAGCAAGATGGGCTCACTTACCCTATGACTTTCTTGAGAGAGTCTCAAATAGAATTGTTAATGAGATAGAAGAGGTTAGTAGGGTAGTTTATGATATTTCAAGCAAACCACCTGCTACTATTGAGTGGGAGTAATCGGTAAAAAGATATGTTTGTTAAAACTAAGAATTTTAATTCTGAAGAATTGGCTCAATTTTTAGAGTTGCAGA
>RGHK01000185.1 GCA_010024215.1 Pseudomonadota bacterium
TTAAATTATGAAACGTTACTTGCCAGTATTTATCATTTTATTAATTTCTTGCTCATTTAGTGCTAATGATGAAATTGAAAGTGAACTATTAGAAGTGGTGGGAGAATCTGCAAATGCTATCACAGAAACAACTTTTGATTATTTAGACACATCAGAATCTGTCGTCACTGAGAATTTTACAGATAAAAAAACTATTATAATTTTTTGGGCTGATTACTGAGGAATTTGTAGACAGGAGTTGCCTGTCGTGGAAAAAAAATTAGCTGACTTAACTGATGAATACGATGTTATTGCTTTAGCTCATAGCCAGTACGAACCAACAATGAAATGGGTTAATGAAAATTTAAATGGTGAACTAACAATAGGTTTCTCTACTCCAGAGTTAAGAGATTATTTTAAGATTGTTGGTCAACCAATATCTATAGTGCTTGACACAAATGGTGAAATAATTTCTCGAACTTATGGAGAGATTGATTTAACAAATTTTTAACTGTAAACAATAACCATTTTTTATAAAACATGTAGTATATGCTTATAAATCTAAGCGGAGGAAAGAGTGAAAAAATCATTTCTTATTCTACTTGTTTTATCTTTAGTTTTCGCTGCGTGTGGTGGTGCTGAAGAAGAAACTGTAGAAGAACCTGTTGCTGTAGAAGAAGCCGAAACTCTAGATGCGCCAGCTACAACTGTTGCTGAGACTCTAGATAAAATAACTTTTGGCTTTGTACCCAGCGCAGAACAAGCAGAATTATTAGACAATATTCAACCATTAATGAAAGTGTTGAGTGATGGTTTAGGTATTGAAGTAGAAGGATTCGTAACAAGTGACTATTCAGGATTACTTGTAGCTATGGGTTCTGGCCAAGCTGACGTTGGAGCATTTAATACTTTAGGTTATGTAAACGCGTTAAATGCATTTCCAACAAGACTTGAAGCAATCGCAAAAGTTGTAAGGTTTGGCTCAGGTTCATATCATGGAACTTTTTATACTTCAGATTCTAGTGTTTGTAAGTCTGAACCGGTTATCGGTGCATTCGAAAATATTGATGGTGTACAAACTTTAGTTACTGGTACAGAAACAACTGCACCAGCAGTTGCAGCATTACAAGTTGGATGGACATTTGGAGATTCAGGATTAATTCCTGATGGAGAGATTAGTCCTGGTTATGCTTGTGAAGCAGACCTTTCTGTTATGGTTGGTGAAGAGGTTCTTTTTGTAGAGGAAGGATCAACTTCAGGTTATCTTTATCCATCATTACAACTTAAAAACTTGGGTATCGACTATACGAGTGATATCACACAAGTTTTCGCAGGTTCACATGATGGTGTTATAGCAGGTATTTACAATGGCGATGCTAAATTTGGCGTTGCATATGATGATGCAAGAAGAACTTTAAGAAAAACTAACAATGACGTTGGTGAAAAAGTTATTGCTATTGGAATAACTGCAGAAATTCCTAATGATGTTGTTGCTGTAAGATCTGATCTTCCAGAAGATGTAAAAGCTAAAATTTATCAAATATTAAGCGATTACATTCAAACTGATGAAGGATTAGCTGTTATGGATGATATTTATGGATGGACAGATATCGTTCCAGCAGTAAACTCTGAATTTGATGTAGTAAAACAAGCTGCAGAAGAATTTGGTCTTTACGACGAATAATTAATTGAAAACTAGGGTGACAATTGTCACCC
>RGHK01000186.1 GCA_010024215.1 Pseudomonadota bacterium
TTTATCGACTGGGACTCTCTTGGAATTAATCCAAATTTAAGGCCTGAAGAGGTATCCTTAGAAGAATATTTAGAAATATCAAAAAACTATAAAGAATAAATGGCTCATTATGTTGTAGGAGACGTTCAGGGGTGTTACCAAGAGCTTCAATCGCTATTAAAAAAGATAAACTTTAATAGCAATAAAGATAAATTAATTTTTGCGGGTGACTTGGTCAACAGGGGCAGCGAATCAGAGAAAGTGCTGAACTTTTGTATCAAAAATAAAAATTCTGTTAGAGCTGTTCTTGGAAATCATGACTTCTATTTACTATATTTAATTGAACATGAAAAAAAAGATAAATCCTTAAAAAAGGTGCTGGAGTCAAAAAATCTAAATAAATATCACTCATGGTTAAAAAAACTTCCCTTGCTTATTGAAGTAAAAATAAAAGAATCAAAACAAACATACTTAATATCACATGCAGGCATACCTTTTTTATGGACATCAAAAGATGCTAAAAAGCTATCTAAAGAAGTAACAGAATCTCTGAAGAATGATTCATATAATTTATTGGCTAATATTTGGGGCGATACTCCAAAAATATGGAGTTCAAAATTAAAAAAATACAAAAGATTAAGAACAATAATTAATTACTTCACACGAATGAGATTTTTAGGTGAAGATGGTTCATTAAAGCTTGATCTAAAATCAAGCAAACCAAAAAAAGGTTACGTGAGGTGGTTTGAGCAAACAAAAAAGAATTTGAAAGATAATGAAAATATAATATTTGGTCATTGGGCATCCTTAGATGGAAAAACTAATCTAGATAATATTATTGGCTTAGATACTGGTTGTGTTTGGGGTAATAAGCTAACAGCTATAAGATTAGAGGATAAAAAATTATTTCATGTTAAGAAAAAATGAAAATTTATGAGGTAGGCGGAGCAGTCAGAGACTCTCTTCTAAATAAGGATGCAAAAGATAAAGATTGGGTAGTAGTTGGCTCTTCTCCTGAAGAGATGATAGCTAAAGGTTTTAAACCCATTGGTAAGGATTTTCCAGTCTTTCTTCATCCCGAATCAAATGAAGAATATGCACTAGCTCGTACTGAAAGAAAAACTGGTAAGGGATATCATGGCTTCAATTTCTATTACGGTAAAGAAGTAACATTGGAAGAAGACCTCTCTAGAAGAGACTTAACTATTAATGCAATTGCAAGAGACAGTGATGGAAAAATTATTGACCCATTTAATGGGCTTAATGATATTAAAAATAAAATATTTAGACATGTATCAGATGCCTTTTCCGAAGACCCCCTTAGAGCAATTAGATTAGCAAGGTTTCATACCTATGAACATCTGAAAGACTTCAAGATTGATTCAATAACAATAAAGCTTATAAAAGCCATAGTTGATTCTGGTGAAATAGCAAATTTATCTGCTGATAGAGTCTGGGTGGAAACAGAGCTTGCAATTAAATCCAAGATTCCTAATAAATTTTTTGAAATAATTTTAGAGCTCAATCTCAAAGAGCCCTTTTTTAAATCATTAGAGGACTCAAAATGTGATTCTAGTTCAAGTAACATAATTAGATGGGCTGAACTTCAGGCAAACAATAATTTTCTTTTAGGTGATGTCCTTCCCATACCCAATATTTATAAAAATGCA
>RGHK01000187.1 GCA_010024215.1 Pseudomonadota bacterium
AGAGTTATATTTTTTAATGGGATTCCTTCTGTTGCAGTTGAGTCTTGGCTTATAAAAGATAATTTTTTTAACTCACCTCTATTTGCAAGAATTGAAGCATAATAAGCTAACTGAAGAGGAGTTGCGCTTAAGTAACCTTGGCCCACACCAAGATTTACAGTGTCACCTTTAAACCAACCAAAATTAAGATTGTTCATTTTCCATTCAGGATCTGGAAGCAAGCCAACATCTGGATTAAAGCAATCAACACAAACTTTTTTACCAAAACCAAAATTTGATAAATAATCTATAAGAATATTAATATCTGATTTATACGCCAATGAAAAAAAGAAAGTATTAGAGCTTACTATCATAGCCCTCTCTAAATTTACATTTCCATGACCACCTTCCCTCCAACCCCTGTAAACTCTTTGGTCTTCAGGCAATACAAAAAATCCAGGATCATCAATTGAGAAGTCCCAATCAATAATATTATTTTCTAGTCCAAAAAGACCTATTGCTGGTTTTATTGTTGAAGCTGGTGAATATCTGCCTTGTGATGCCCTATCAAAAAAGGGTTTATTTTTATCATTAACCAATTTATTGAACTCTTTTGAAGATATACCATTTGAAATTTCATTAGTTGAAAAACTAGGGGTACTTATATAAGTAACTATTGAGCCAGAATCGATTTCAACAGCAACAACTGCACCTCGCCTATTATTCATTTGCTCAAATGCAATTTTCTGGGCTTCAATATCTAAAGATGTAAATAAATTATTGCCATTAATAGGAGGTATAAACTTTAATTCTTTAAGCAGTTTTCCTCTTGCATCAACCTCATATATTTTTTTCCCAAATAATCCTCTGAGCTCTTTATCATAGGTGCTTTCAATGCCAGTCTTACCTATCTGATACCCATTGGAATACTTAAAAATAGTTTCTGATTGAGTTATTCCTTGGTTTTTAAAGATATTTTCAAGCTGATAATTATCCATGCCTCCAACATAGCCAATCGAATGAGAAAATAAATTTGGATAATAGTTTTTACGGCTATATCTTTCGTCTATGAAAGCATTAGGAAATTTATAACTTCTAACTTCAAATCTTGCAATTTCTTTTGAAGATAGATTCTTCTTTACAGTCAACTCATTTTCTAGTGCTGCACTTTCATATTCACCATACTCATAAACCTGCAGTGAATATGCTTTGTATAAGAAATATGAAAAGACTATGCCAAAAAAAACATAAACAATTATTAATCTATTAAAGAAACTCTTTTTTTCTATATACCTTTCTTCTAAATCAATCATTTATGATACGGAGTATTTTTTATTATTGAGAGTGCCCTATAAATTTGTTCAATTAAAATTATTCTAAAAAGCCTGTGCGGGAATGTAAAATCTGATGCAGAAAAAACCTTGTTTGAAGATTTAATAATTTCTGTACCAAGACCAAATGAACCACCAATAATAAAACAGATTTTTATTTTTTTTTGCATAGAGCTTCTAAAGAATTGAGATAAGCTCTCACTGGAAATACTTTCACCCTTCATGTCCCATGATATGACAAAACTATTTTGTGGTATTTTTTTAAGAATTAATTCTGTTTCTAATTTAATTACCTCACTCTTGGATCTTT
>RGHK01000188.1 GCA_010024215.1 Pseudomonadota bacterium
TAGCTTTATCAATTTGAGAATTTGAATATCCTTTTTTAGTAAATTGAATAACTATTTCATCTAGGCTTTCTGATTGATTTTGATCCAAAATTTCTAGACAAATACTTTTAATACCTTTGTTCAAATTCTTTTTTTTAATTTGAATTTTGATACATTCTTTAAAATTTCTGAAACCAATTCCAGCTGGCTCAAGGTCCTGAATTATATTTACTAGGACTTCATTAATTTCGAATGTAGATACTTCTTTTTGCATCATTTCTGCAATATCTTCTAACTCATCAACGAGCTGACCCGATTCATCTAAACAGTCAATTATGTTAAGAGATATAATCTTTTCATTTTCATTTAAATTTAGATCATTGACTTGATTGATAAGAGAGTCTCTTAAAGTCTCTACTGCAGCTAAATTAAAATCAAAATCAGAATCGTTGTAGTTCTCATCATATTCAATCTCATCAGTTAATTCTTTTTCTACAAAAGGATTAACTTCTATTTCTCTATCAATTTTTTGAATAAGTTCATATCTTGATAGTTGAAGTAAATCAATAGATTTTTTAAGCAGAGGAGTTAATGAAATTTTTTGTTTTTGTTTGAATTCTTTTATTAAAGAAATAGCCATATCACTTAACTATACATATTGCCTAAATAAACTTTTCTGACGATTTCATTACTAATCAGAGATTGTTTATCTCCTTCAGCTATTACCTTTCCATTATTAATAACTATTGCTTGATCACATATTTCTAAAGCTTCTCTAACATTATGATCAGTAATTAAAATACCAATATTTTTATTTTTAAGTTTCAGTAACACTTCTTTTATTTCATCAATTGCAATTGGATCAATTCCTGCAAAAGGCTCATCCAAAAGTATTATCTTAGGTTCTGCCGCTAATGTTCTTGCAATTTCTACTTTTCTTCTTTGTCCTCCAGATAATTGTCTGCCTTTATGGTTAAGTATGTCTGAGAGCCTAAATTCTTCTATTGATTGATCCATGAATTTACTTATTTCTTTTTTATTTGAGTAAGAAAGTTCTGCAAGTCCAAGTAAATTTTCATATACGGTGAGATTCTGAAAAATAGAGGGTTCCTGAGGAAGATATTTGATTCCTAATTTTGAGCGCTCATGCATAGGAAGTTTGGTAACATTATTTTCATCAAGATGAATTTCACCCTTATCTCCATTAAGAAGACCAGCAATAATATAAAAAGTTGTGGTTTTACCCGCTCCATTTGGACCTAGAAGGCCATTAATAGAGCCAAGGGGTAAACTAAGACTTATGTCACTAATTATGCTTTTATCTTTAATTGATTTATGGATATTTTTTAATGTAAGCATAATGACTAATCAGAAATAATTTTTCCATCTTTAGTATTAAAGATTATTTCATTTGAAGAAATATTTATATCGTCATAATTCATCACAGCGTTGCCAATTAATTGAATTTTGCTCGTTTCAGAGAAAATTATTTGATTTGCGCTTCCAGCAAATGAATTATTTTTTTGAACAGATTTTATTTTTGATGGGTTGCCAGATACATAAATAATTTTTTTTAAATTATCATATGAAGCATTATCAGCATTAATAGTAAATTCTCCAGATTTAATATTTACATCACCC
>RGHK01000189.1 GCA_010024215.1 Pseudomonadota bacterium
TAGGATTTATTTTTGAAAATTTTGGGATATTTTCATCAAAAATATCATAGGAAATATTATTTTTTATAAGGTATCTTTCAAAGGACTTTCCTGTAATGCCATAACCATATATTAAAGATTTCATTAAAATTGATTATCTCAATTTCAATGTTGCCAAAGCAATAAGAATTAAAACCAAAGTAACAATCCAGAATCTTACAATGATTTTAGGTTCTGGCCATCCTTTAAGCTCATAATGATGGTGTATAGGGGCCATTAGAAACACTCTTTTACCCCTTGTCTTATAAGATATGACCTGAATTGCAACACTTAATGTTTCAATTACAAAAACGCCTGCCATTATTGCAAAAACAAGCTCATGTCTTAGTATGACCGCTAATATTCCTAGTATTGCTCCAAGGGTAAGGGAGCCAACATCACCCATAAATATTTGGGCCGGATAAGTGTTATACCATAAAAATCCAATTCCAGATCCAATCAAAGCTCCACAAAAAACTATTAACTCACCTGATAATTTCAAATGAGGCAGATATAGATAATCTGCTATTATCTGATTGCCCATACTGTAAGCTATTAATCCCAAGGCCCCAGCTATGAGCACTGAAGGTAAAATAGCTAGTCCATCTAAACCATCAGTTAAATTTACAGCATTCGATGAGCCTACAAGAACAAACATTCCTGTTGAAATAAATACAAATGCGCTCATAGGAATAATTAAATCTTTAAAAAATGGCACTATGAATGATTTTTCTGCAATTACCTCTGCGGAATAGAATAAATAGTACATTGTTATAAAAGATACCAACATTTGCAGTAATATTTTTTGCTTTGAACTAAGTCCGTCAGAACTTCTATTTTTAATCTTTAAAAAATCATCTAAAAAACCTATCAAGGCAAAAAAAACTGTCACAAATAAAACAACCCAGATATATCTATTACTTAAGTCAGCCCAAAGCAATGTTGATATTACCAATGAGGATAATATTAAAAGACCTCCCATTGTAGGAGTACCAGATTTTTTATAGTGAGATTCTGGCCCATCAACTCTTACATGTTGTTGAAATTGAATCGATTTTAAGGATTTAATAATTGCTGGGCCCAATAAAATAGAAATTAATAGTCCAGTTACTGTGCCACCAAGGGTTCTCACAGTAAGGTATCTTAAAACATCAAAACCTGGATCTATATCAACTAATACAGTGCCTAAATATTCAAACATTAATAAATCTCTCCATTCTCATTCCTCTAGAGCCCTTAAGAAGCACCACATCACTCCTTTTAATATTTAATTTTAAGAAATCTCTTAGATCATCTTCATCTTTAAAAAAGAAGCCATTTTTTCCAAAGGATTGAATAGCATATTTTGTAAGGTCACCAAATCCAAGAAAAATATCAATTTTTTTTAACTTTGCATATTTGCCAACATCTTTATGCAGAAGCTTTCTAAATCTACCCAATTCAAGCATATCTCCTAAAATTAGAATCTTTCGTTTATTTGAACTTGATAATAAATCAATAGCTTTTTTAACAGAATCAGGGTTTGCATTATATGAATCATCGATTAACAGTGATTTTTTTAACCATTTCGT
>RGHK01000190.1 GCA_010024215.1 Pseudomonadota bacterium
TAATTCGTGATGCTTTTATATATTCTGCATTTTCAATTTCTAAAACTTTCGATCTTATAACAAGAAAAGAAACACCTAAACCAGATAAGATACCGTATATAATTCCAACTATGCTTGGACTGAGCTTATCAACAAACTCTCCAGTTCCTAATATAAGTAAAACTAGTGGTGGAGGCATTAGTATAACTCCTGAAGATATTTCCCTCATAAGCCTGTCTAAGTTTTTAAATAAATACGGTATGAGCGTTCCAATAAATAAAGAGATAAAAAGTCCAATAAAAAAAGAAAATAAAGATAACTGTATTAACGGTCTTGACCCAGCCATGAGCATGCTCATAACGTCTCTACCTAGTGGGTCGGTGCCTAATATATGAGTTGAGCTCGGAGGAGTTGGATGAGGAAATATTTCTACATCAAATCCAATAATAGGGTCATATATACTTTGTTGCCAGGTTCCAGAACTAAGTAGATAGGAGTGAAGAAAACTTAATGAAATTAAAATAAATAAAAATAGATAACCAATTTTGCCATAAATGCTTCGATAGGTGCTTTTTACGAGATAACTATACACTATTGAATACCCTCGGATCAATTAGTTTGTGTGTAATTGAAATAAGAATACGAAAAAATGTAGCTAATAAAGAGAGTAAAAACAAAATTCCCATCGCTGCATTAGAATCCTGATTGATAATTGTTGTATATAACAAACTTCCCATACCACCCCAATCAGTGGTTGACTCTACTATTACTAAAGATGCAATCAAATATGGGATATTCATGCCTAATCGATAAGCAATGGGTCCATATGAATTTCTAAGTATATGATTTTTATATATATGATTTCTTGAATATCCTATTGCTCTAGCTGTAAATATATGAGGCTCTCTTGAAATATTTTGCACTACAACATTATTCATTAAAATGTATTCTCCTATAAGGAAGATCGAAAGTACTAAAATTGTCTTCAAAGCAACTTTAGTTTCAAAAAATATTTGAAGGAAATATGCTTCTTCAAGATATAAGTATAAAAATAAAATAATTGATGGTCCTACAAACAATTTTGTTTTAGGGACTGAAGAAATTGTAGCTAAATCGATAAATGAGATAACTATCAATATAAGCCCAAGCAAGAAGAGAAACAATAAAGTATCTAAATGAAAAGCCGATAATTCTATAAGAGAATCCGGGATTTTCTTAAATTCTAAATTTGTCGCTATTTCCTGATAGTAACCATCCAATCTATCTTGAACAATGAAATACACTATTGGCGGAAATAAACTAATAAATAATGTAGCTACGATATCAGAGAAGATTTTATCTTTATGTAATCTTCCTAATGAAGTCTTTAAAGCTGGTAATTTTGAGAGTGAGTATGACAAAAGTATTGAAGGAATTAGTACTTGAAGTGTTGGAAGAATTGTAGATGTTATAGCTTCACTAGATCTTCTTTGAAAACCACCTGGGGTAATTTCACCAGAGAGTACACTCACTATCCATCTAAAATATTGTTGATATAGAGGGTCATTAGCTCCTAAAGAAGCTCTTAAATCATCGACCTCTTCCTTTGAAAGGAACATCTGGAGTGGCGT
>RGHK01000020.1 GCA_010024215.1 Pseudomonadota bacterium
CGGAATAACCTTTTTAATCTTTGGATGTTCAAATGAGCCAAAAGAAATTAATTATCCAGAATCAAAAAAAATTGATTTTATTGAAACAATTCATGGATATGAGATAAGAGATGATTATAGATGGCTTGAAGATTTTACAAGTGATGAATCAAAAGCTTGGGTTGATGAGCAAAATCGATTTACTCAAAATTTTATTGGACAAAATAAATACAAGAGGTCAATTACAAAAAATTTAAATAAAACCTGGGAAACAGAATCCATTAGCATTCCATACCAAGTTGAGGGAAAAACCTTCTATTATTTCAATGATGGAACATGGCAACAAAGCAAGCTAATGATTAAAGATTGTGACGAGTGCGATGCAAGAGTTTTGCTTGATCCAAACACTTTATCAGATGATGGGACTGTTTCATTGGGTGGCACTAGCGTTAGTAATGATGCCTCAAAGCTTGCATATTCTATTTCTGATGGAGGTTCAGATTGGCGAGTATGGAAAGTATTAGATATTAGCTCTGGTAAAAATCTTGAAGATAGAATCGAATGGGCTAAATTTTCAGGTGCTACATGGGAAACAGACGATTCTGGTTTCTATTATCAAAAATATGATGAACCATCGGATGAAGCACTTAAAGATATTAATACAGCGCCAAAATTAATGTTTCACAAACTAGGTACTTCTCAATCTGAAGACGTGATTATTTATGAAAATCCAGATAAGCCTCGATGGGGTTGGGGAATAAGTGTTGTAAAAGATTCAGAAATAAAATTCTTATCTATTTCAAATGGAACTGATGAAAGAAACAGACTTTATGTTCAACTAAATAAAGATGGATCATTTATTCCTCTCATAGATGAACTCATAGGTGCTTATCAGTATTTGGATAGTAAAGAAGATATTCATTGGTTTTATTCAACTGAAAATGCAAAAAATGGCAAAGTTGTTTCGCTACAAATAAAAAATGGTTCTTTTGTTTGGAATGATGTAATTCCAGAAAAAGCACAATCAATTAGAGGTGTAAACTTTATTAATAATTCTATTGTTATTACATACCTTGTTGATACCTTTTCAGAAATAAATTTCTATACCCTTGAAGGATCATTTACTAATAAGCTATCCATTGATAGTAAAGGTACCATTGGAGGATTTGGTGGCGGCTTAGAAGATCATAAAACTTACTTTTCATTTACAAATTTTGTAACGCCTAGAAGAATTTACGAAATTGATTTAAATGACATGTCTACAGAGATTTTCTGGGAGGAAAAACTTGATAGCTACCTTCCTGATGACTATGTAAGTGAGTTAAAGTTTTTTAAATCAAAAGACGGGACTATGGTTCCTTTGCACGTAAGTTACAAAAAATCTCTCAGTATAGATAAACATACTCCACTTCTTTTATATGGTTATGGAGGCTTTAATATTTCAATATTGCCAGGTTTTAGTAAGAGATATCTTGCATGGATGAATCAAGGCGGCGTGGTAGCAGTTGCGAATCTTAGGGGTGGCGGTGAATACGGAGACTCTTGGCATGAAGCTGGGATGTTATTTAATAAACAGAATGTGTTTGACGATTTTGCTTATGCTGCAAGGTTCCTTCACCAACAAAATATTGGATCACCTGGTTCAACTGCCATTCAGGGTGGATCTAATGGAGGTCTATTAGTTGCGGCTACTATGCTACAAAATCCAGATCTTTTTAAAGTTGCTATACCTCAAGTTGGTGTATTAGATATGCTTAGGTTTCATAAATTTACAATAGGATGGGCATGGGAAAGTGATTATGGTTCGCCTGATGATAAAGCAGGTTTTGAAAACTTGCTTGCATATTCTCCTCTTCATAATATTGAAAAAGGAGCCTGCTATCCAACAACATTAATAACAACTGCTGAGAGAGATGATAGAGTTGTCCCATCACATTCTTTTAAATTTGCCGCTAAACTTCAGGAATATCAAGGATGTGAAAATCCTATATTGCTAAGAACCGAAGGCAGAGCTGGCCATGGTGCTGGTACACCTAAAAACAAACAGATTAATCAGATAGCTGAAATTTATGGATATGCCTTGTCGGTAATTAATGAAAAATAATTACTGAATCTCTAAAAGCTCTATCTCAAAAATTAAAATTGAATTGGAGGGAATGCCCGGCCTTCCCTCGTCTCCATAAGCCATAGCAGGATCAATAAAAACCTTCCATTTGTCTCCTCTCTTCATCAAAGAAATTGCCTTTTGACATCCCTCAATTAATCCAGACAATTGAACTGTTAAAGGTTCATTTGACTCTACTGAACTCCAGAAGACAGTACCATCAGTCAGAGTTCCGTGAAAATGAGCAGTAATAGTATCTGATAAGCTTGGAGAGGGAGAATTAATATCCCCACTCTCTAGGACTGCATATTGAAGACCAGGCTCAATAATATTAATTCCATCGTATGATTGATTTTCAATAAAAAACTTCATGTTTGAAATCTGTTGAACATTTGGACTATCTTGAATGCACCCAAATAGAACAAATAATATTGGTACTAAAAAGTATTTATTTCTCATAGGACTTTAATTTTTAAAAATTTCCTCTTGCCAACTTGGTAGATTGCTTCAGAACCTTTACTAATAGTGTGTTTTGGATCAGAAATTTTTTCAGAGTTTATTTTTACTCCACCTTGGTCAATTAAGCGCATTGCTTCAGATGTGCTTGATGTCATTTCAGTATTTTTTAATAAATTTGTTAATAAAATATCTGTTTGCTCAATCTCGAATTGAATTTCCTTAATCTCTTCAGGCAGGCTGCCTTTTTGAAATCTCTTTAAAAAAGATTCTTTACATTTATGGCCATCTCCTGGTTTATGAAATCTATCAACAAGCTCTTCTGCAAGAATGAATTTGACGTCTCTTGGGTTCTTGCCATCCTCAACTTCTTGCTTTAAATCCGATATTTCTTTTTCAGATATAAAACTCAATAATTCAAACCATCTCCACATTAGATCATCAGATATAGACATAATTTTTCCAAACATCTCATCTGGGTCTTCATCAATAGCAATAAAGTTATTTAATGATTTTGACATTTTGTTAGTGCCATCTAGGCCTTCTAATATTGGAACAGTTAATACTACTTGAGGCTCTTGATCATAAGCTCTTTGCAGCTCTCTTCCGACTAAGAGGTTAAATTTCTGATCGGTTCCGCCGCACTCAACGTCTGCTTCCAAAGCAACAGAATCATATCCCTGAACTAATGGGTATAAAAACTCATGTACAGCAATGCTTTGGTTAGCGTTATAACGTTTGTTAAAGTCATCTCTTTCAAGCATTCTTGCTACATTATATTTAGAAGCAAGCCCAATTAATCCAGCGGCTCCAAGTTTATTACACCATTCAGAATTAAAACGAACTTCTGTAAGGTCTTTTTTTAAAATTTTAAAAACTTGTTTTTCATAAGTTTTTGCATTTTTAGTTAACTCATCAAAGTCTAAAGTTGGTCTAGTCTTATTCTTTCCAGATGGATCACCAATTTGACCTGTAAAGTCACCAATCAAAAAGATAACTTTATGACCTAATTCTTGAAAATGTCTTAGTTTATTTAAAAGCACGGTATGACCTAAATGCAGGTCAGGTGCTGTTGGATCAAAGCCAGCTTTAATTACTAACTGCTTGCCAGAAGCTAGTTTCTTTTTTAAATCGGATTCTGTAAGAATCTCGTCAGTACCACGCTTAATGAGTGCCAGAGCTTTATCCATATGCCTATGATAGTATTTTTCATCAACGAATAGAATGAGTATGTTGCTACTTAGTGCTATAAGATTAAAATAATTAATATGGTATTGTCTAAAAATAAATTCCTGTCTGAGTCTGAATTAGTTCCAAGTCTTATTGAAGAAACTAGTTTCTTAGAAGATCAATCAATTTCTGAGAATGCAAAAAAAATAATTGATGCATGTAGGCTCAATAAAAAAGAAAGAACCAAACTAGATGCTTTTCTGAGTGAATATGGTTTAGATAATAAAGAAGGTGTTGCTTTAATGTGCCTTGCTGAATCAATTCTAAGAATTCCTGATAGCTCAACTAGAGATTTAATAATTTCAGAAAAATTATCAGAAGGTAGATGGATAGATCATTTAAATAAGGCTGATAGCTTATTTGTTAATGCATCAACATGGGGCTTGTTGCTTGCTGGAAAGGTTGTAAAGACCCCAAAAGAATGGTCAAGAGATCCAAATCAATTTTTACGAGCATTGGTGTCTAAATCAGGTGAGTTTCCAATTAGAAATGCAGTAATTGCAGCAATGCACATCCTCAGCCAAGAATTTGTTATGGGAAGAGATTTCATTGATATCAATAAACTATCTAATATTGAAGACTCTGTATATTCATTTGATATGCTTGGCGAGGCTGCTAGAACACAAAAACAAGCTGATATGTATTTTTCATCCTATGAAAATGCTATCGAAGAGGTTGGCAAAATAAACCTTCTTAAAAATACAAATAATGGAGTATCAATAAAAATATCTGCCCTTTTTCCAAGTTATGAGATGAGGAAGTATGAAGATATAAAGTCTATTCTTGTACCAAAGTTAATCTCTCTTACTGAGCTTGGAAAATCTAAGGATGTTGAAATTACTATTGATGCTGAGGAACAAGACAGACTTAGTATTAGTCTAGAAATAATAAAACTTATTGCTCAATCCAAAAATATTAGAGATTGGCAAGGCTTTGGAATCGCGCTTCAGGCTTATGGCAAAAGATCACTAGGTACAATAAATTGGTTAGAAGAACTATTAAATAAAAGAGCCCCGATGCATCTAAGGTTAGTAAAAGGTGCTTATTGGGACTATGAAATAAAACATGCCCAGGTCTCAGGCTATGAGAATTATTCAGTCTTTACCAAGAAATCTCTAACAGATTTATCTTATCTCTCATGCGCAAAAAGAATATTTGAGGTAAATTCAATATACCCTAAATTTGCAACTCATAATGCCCACACGATATCAGCAATAAACTACTTAGGTGGCGAAAAAAATTATGAGTTTCAGAGGTTATATGGAATGGGAGAACTATTATATAAATGTTCCCAAGATATTTTATCTCTCAATAAAACTACTTCTATTTATGCACCAATTGGTAAATATAAAGACCTTTTACCTTATTTGGTAAGAAGATTGCTAGAAAATGGAGCTAATAGTTCTTTTATTAATAGATTGCTTGACCCAGACACTGATTCATCATGGCTAGCTTCCGGGCCTCATGAAAAAATCAAAAATGAAAAGAAAGAAATTCCACTACCATGTAATATATTCAACAACAGAAAAAATTCACATGGAATAGACATCTCAGAAATGAATAATCTTGAAGAAATTAAAAACAAAATTAATGAATTTAAAAATAAAAAAATTGATGCTGTTTCAATATATAACAACAGAGTCGGGAGCAATAAGAATGTGAATTCATCTTTTTCAATTGCCGACGGTTCTGAGATCGGGACTGTAACCTATGATGACATAGATTCGCTAGAAACTATTCTTAACTCAAATAAGAAATGTAATTGGGAAAATACAGTCGTTGGTGATAGAGCAAAAATATTAATTGATATTTCAAATGAGCTCGAAACAAATCCGTATCAGCTAATTTACTATCTTATGCATGAGGCTGGAAAAACTATTCAGAATTCAATAGATGAGATTAGAGAGGCTATAGATTTTTTAAGATATTACTCTAATCAAATGCTTAGTATTGAAGAATCTAATCAGGAACTTGAGGGGCCAACAGGAGAACTAAATACATTGTCATATTCACCAAAGGGACATTTTATATGCATAAGTCCATGGAATTTCCCTGTAGCAATATTAATAGGACAGATCAGTGCAGCTCTAATATCTGGTAATAAAGTCACAATCAAGCCTTCTGAACACACTTCTATACTTGGATATTTAGTTGTAAAGATGTTCCATAAGAATGGAGTTCCATCAGACATACTAGAGCTTGTTCTTGGAGATGGAAAGCATGGTGACATGTTATCTAAAATCAAGAATATAAATGGCGTCGCATTTACAGGATCACTGCCAACTGCAAAAAAAATTCAAAATAACCTAAGCAAAAACCAAAAAGAAATTCTTCCCTTAATTGCAGAAACCGGTGGTATTAATGTAATGATTGTCGATTCAAGCGCTCTTTTAGAGCAAGCAACCGATGATATTGTTCGTTCTGCTTTTGATAGCTCTGGTCAAAGATGTTCCGCATTAAGGGTTTTATGTATTCAAGATGAAATATACGAAGAATTACTTGAAATGGTGAAAGGCAGTATGCAAGAGCTCAAAATTGGTAATCCAGAAAATTTTGACACTGATATTGGTCCTATAATAAATAGTGCAGCAAAGGACAAACTGCAGTCATATATTGAAAATAATTCTAAAAGTGGATTATCAATATATCAGAGTGAAACAAAAGCAATGGAGGCATACATATCACCCACAATTATTGAAATTAATAAATTAACAGACTTAAGTGAAGAGCAATTTGGCCCTATACTTCACGTACTAAAATTTAAATCATCTGATGTAGATAGTCTAATCAACGAAGTGAATAATAGCGGTTATGGTTTAACAATGGGAATACACACAAGAATAGAGTCTAGGGCTGACCTATTTAGTAAAAGATGTCATGTTGGTAATATTTATATAAATAGAGACATGGTTGGCGCAGTGGTTGGTTCTCAGCCTTTTGGGGGGCATGGTCTTTCTGGCAGTGGGTATAAGGCTGGAGGTCCTAATTATTTGCTTCAATTCTTAAATGAAAAAGTGGTATCAAAAAACTCTGTTGCATTTGGTGGAAATGCAGAATTGCTTAATATTCAAGAAGATTAATGGTAGGTTTTAAAAAAGTCCCATCAAAGGGAATTCTTCTGGCTTTTTTTATTTCAGTATTTTTAATACTGCTTTTATATGTTGATATTTCTACAGATGAATCCAAGCCAGAAGAAAAAGTTGAGGTTACCGAAAATTTAGAGAATGTCATTGATGACCTAATTACTTATAAAATTCATCAAGTCACGACTGGAGAAAATCTTTCAATTATCTTTGAAGACTTTAAGGTTCCGCTTAATACTGCATATCGAATTTTTAGATTAGATAAAAAAAACTTACTCACTAATATCAAACCTGGCGACAGAATGCGATTTACGTACTTAGGTGACAAGATTATAAGTATTGAAATCTCTAAAGATAATTTAAATTCTCTATTAATCGAAATTGGCGATGAAATAAACATAAAGAATATTACTAAAGATATTGAACTAATTAGCTCATATAAAAGTGGAATAATAAAATCTTCTTTTTATGAGGCCGCTCAAGATGCTGAGATACCGGATAGTATCATAATGGATTTTGCATATATCTTTGGTTGGGATATTGATTTTGTGTTTGATATTCGTGAGGGGGATTCTTTCTTTGTTGTATACGAAACACCATACTCTCGGGGAGAAAAAATAGAAAATGGTGATATCGTTGCAGCTAAATTTATCAATAAAGGTAAAACCTACTCAGCTAATAGATTTTTTACCTCTAAAGATAAAAAAGAGTTTTTTGATAATGATGGAAATAATATGCAAAAAGCTTTTTTAAGAGCGCCGCTTGATTTTGCGTATATAAGTTCGCACTTTAATCCCAATAGAATGCATCCAGTGCTTCATACCATACGAGCACATAACGGTGTAGATTATGCTGCAAAAAGAGGGTCACCCGTCAGAACAACTGGAGACGGAAAAGTCAATTACATAGGTAGCAGAAATGGTTGTGGAAATGAAATTGTTATACAGCATTCAAATGATTACTCTACAAGATACTGTCATCTTGAAAAATTTAAAGCAGGTTTAAAAAAAGGCAGTAAAGTAATTCAGGGCCAAACAATTGGATATGTTGGAAGTAGTGGACTAGCCACAGGCCCTCACCTACATTATGAATTTAAAATTGGTGATAAAAGAATTGATCCTGTAAAAGTTAAATTGCCATCAGCAGAACCCATTAGTAATGAATTAAGGCCTGGCTTTGATACACTAGTAGAAAGTAATAAATTATTAATGACAAAGCTAGAATCACTTCGACCAAATGAAGCAGAATAAAAAATTTTATGTTGGGGCAATGACTGGAACAAGTCATGATGCAATAGACGTATCTATTATTAAAATCCAAAAAAATATTGAACTTAAGTTTTTTTATTCGAAAAAATTTTCAAGCAAGATTAGAGCAAAAATAAAAAATGTTATTGATACCAATAGCATAACTCTTAATGAATTAGGTCAACTAAATAAAGAAGTAGGCATTCTGTTTGCAAAATCTATCAATGAGGCGATTATTGATAGCAAAATTAAAAAATCAAATATTGCTTGTATCGCAGTTTCAGGTCAAACCATCAGACATGAGCCGCATGGGAAACCTCCATTCTCAATGCAAATTGGAGATCCAAATATCATTGCCTCTTTGACTGATTTGGTTGTTATTAGCGATTTTAGAAATATGCATATAGCGCTAGGAGGTGAAGGCGCCCCACTTGTTCCAGAATTTCACAATGAGCTTTTTTTTAAACCAAAGTCTCCAAGAATAATTATAAATATTGGTGGAATATCTAATTTTTCATTTGTAAAAGCTAGGAAGGAAATTTATGGAACAGATATTGGGCCAGGAAATGCTCTAATGGATGCTTATTGTCAAAAGTTTCTTAACAAACCTTTTGATAAAAATGGTGCTATTGCTGCTAAGGGTAAAGTAATTAATTCAGAACTTAAAAAACTTTTAGCAAATCCCTTTTTTAAAAAAGTGTTTCCAAAATCTACTGGTAAAGAATTATTTAATATAAATTTATTATCGAAAAAGTTTCTTGAATGCTCTCCGGAAGATATTCTCGCCACATTGGTTGAGCTAACCGTACAGACTATAGTCCTTGCAATTGATAAAAATAAATATGAATACAAAGAAATGATTATTTGCGGTGGTGGAAGCAAAAATAAATTTCTTATAGAAAGAATAAAAAACCTTATACCCCATAATGTTATGCTTTCAAGCGAGCTAGGTCATGATCCTCAGTCTATTGAATCTATGGCATTTGCATGGATGGGATATATGAGAATAAATAACAAAGAATTAATAGTTCAGCAAGGAAAAAATAAATATACTAGCGGACTACTTGGGACTTTAAGCCAAGCTAAACTGTAAAAGATTCTCCACATCCACATGTGGTTTTTGCGTTAGGGTTCTGGATTACAAATTTTGCTCCAGATAGATCTTCTACATAATCAAGAGTTGATCCATAAAGATAAGGATAAGACATTGAGTCAATCAGTACAGAAAACTCTTTAAAATCTAAGATATCATCGTCAAAAGCTTCTTGGTCATCAAACTTAAATCCATATTGGAAACCCGAACAACCACCCCCAGTGACGTAGACTCTAAATTTCGAACTATTGCTTTCTTTAAGGACATTCAAAATCCTTGTTGAAGCAGATTCGGTCAATTTAATTGATTGATTTTCCATACAATAAATATACTACATTTACATTACTTAAATGAGTGAATATATTATATACAAGATAATAAGAAATAAATAAAAGCTATAGCTACGCGTGCATCCCATGAAAGAATATTTAATAGTTTATTCGACCACCGACGGTCAAACCCTAAAAATATGTGAAAGAATTGCCGGCATATTGAGCTCTAAGTTTAATACAAAAATAGTGTCTATTGAGGATATGAAAGACTTAGATATAAATCATTATGAGAATATTCTTATCGGGGCGAGTATTAGATATGGTAAGCATAAACCTGAACTTTATAGTTTTATTAAAGAAAATCTATGCTTTCTAACCAAGGTTAAAGCTTCATTTTTTTCTGTAAATGTTGTTGCTAGGAAATCAGAAAAAAATAAACCAGAAACAAATCCCTATATTCAAAAGTTTTTAACACTTTCTAATTGGACACCGCTTCATATAGGAGTATTTGCAGGAAAGATTGATTACCCAAAATATCGTTTTATAGATAGGTTTATGATAAGGCTAATCATGTGGATAACAAATGGGCCAACTGACACTAAAAATACCTATGAGTTCACTAATTGGAATGCTGTTGATGAATTCGCTAAAAAAATTAGTGTGTAATCAAGTTTATATAACTGTTGTTATATAATGAATCGTAACCACAACATAAAGAAATCTTAAAAATTGAATAACATAGATAAGTCAATTGAGCTTTTTAACAAAGCCAAATTATTAATGCCTGGCGGTGTTAATTCTCCTGTAAGGGCTTTTAAGAACATTAACGGTAATCCTATTTTTTTTGAAAGAGCTGAAGGCGCATATTTATTTGATGCGGATGGTAATAAATATATTGATTACATTGGTTCATGGGGACCAATGATTATGGGACACTCTCACCCAGCTATTGTTAATGCAATTAAAGAACAAGCAGAACGAGGGACCAGTTACGGAGCACCAACAAGCCTAGAATCAGATGTTGCATCTTTGATAATACAATGTATCCCCTCCATCGAAAAAATAAGAATGGTT
>RGHK01000191.1 GCA_010024215.1 Pseudomonadota bacterium
CAACCTCAATTTCAGAAGCAATATCTTTCAAAGACCTTCCTTCATTCCACAATAGTATGAACCGTTGTTCCTGAGGAGTAAGGTCTTCAAACTGCATCTGGATACTCCTCTTGCAACACAGCAACAACTGTGTCAACAAAACTTTTTAAATACTTTTGAAGA
Organism: Pseudomonadota bacterium; assembly: GCA_010024215.1. Lineage (GTDB taxonomy): Bacteria > Pseudomonadota > Gammaproteobacteria > Magnimaribacterales > D2472 > SCGC-AAA076-P13. Next base: position 163 of record RGHK01000191.1, read on the forward strand.
TCTTTAGCTGAGTTAATTTTTACTCCGTGATTGATTTTTCTGAGAACTTTTTCAAAAAACGAAGGAAAATAAATATTTGCTCCTTCTGACAAAAAAATATTCAATAGTTCTCTAAGCACATATGCTGTTTCGTTTACATAACTCGTATAAAATGTTATGTCAATCATTTCAAATGGAATTCCAGCAACATCCGTTTGAAAGAACTTTAATACATAATCATCTGAGTAAACGTTACTTTTTTCTTTGACTCGAAGAAATCGAGTAATCTCTATAGAATTATCTACTTCTATAATACGACCCTCAAAATACTCTTCTGCGTTGAAATATCCTAGAAATTCTAGGGTTATATCTTTTTTGACTGTATGTATTGATTTAATAATGTCTTTCATTATTTACCTTTCTATTTAGAAATTCAAATAACACAGTTGTTCAACCAATAACTAGCTAAACAACCGTATTATTTGAATTATTAGTGATTTTTGGAGAACTAAGCTGCATGCTTAGTTTGAACTCCATATGCCCTAAGAATTTAAGACATAAAAAAACAGCTTCCACAAGCTGTTAAAAAACATTATATCACAGAAACAGTGGGAAGTCAAATTTAGCTATTTTGAGGGGTGAGAGTACTCAAACCCCTCAAAATTATTAGTCTATATAGGTCCAGTACTGATGAATAACAGCTTCAAGACACCTTGCGCACTGTACATCCTTACAAGAGAGAATATGCTTGACTAGAATTTCTATCCAAGTTTCTTCTTTCTCTTCAGACCTAGCAAAACCAATAGGCATAGAAATACCTCCTGGATTGTTGGTTGGGACTGGATAGTAAACTGTAGTAGAAGTTCGTTTATACTTCAAGCACTTGTATCAATTTTATATTTTCCAAAGATAGTCAAATTTGAGAGAATAACATTTATGGCTGTCTCTTTATGATCTTGTGTATATGATTCTTCATTTTCAATACATTTAATCATGTTGTTAATCATTCCAATAACTCTTGGGTTGTTTAACTCCCAAATATCGGATTGTTGGCAGATAGCTTTAATTGTCTCAATTGATATCAATGGTCTCCTTAAATAGATAGCTATATAAGACAACTATTTGTCTAAAAAAGTGACTTAGAAAATTATTTTTTTAATCTTTTATATCGTTGAAAATCAGTTTCATATACACCATGTAACTTAAAATTTTTCTGACATTCTCTTTTAGCTTTTGCCATTAATCCAGAAGCATATACCGACATTACCCAAACCTTCTTTCCTGCGGAGTTGCTTCTCTGTACTTTGATAAATAAATATCATCTACATTAGTTTGAATATATTTAACATAGTTGCATTTTTCAGCACCATCAATATCAAATGACCTTCCAAAATATGTAATTACGTAAAGCTCTTTGAAA
>RGHK01000192.1 GCA_010024215.1 Pseudomonadota bacterium
TGGGCCTTACAAAGCTTTTTTAGAATCTAAACCTGTTTCAGATGAAATTTTTTTTGATGTTGAGACCGGATCTTCAATGTATAAATCATTTACCAAGATTTATAAGAATAACTTCTTGAATAAAATATTTTTTAAAATTTATATTTTTAATAATTCTATTGAATCATTTCAAGCTGGTGAATATATGATTTTAGATAAAAATTTTACTGAAATTATTAATGCATTTAACAAGGGTGCTACTCACACAAGATCAATTACGTTTAATGAGGGTATGAATAAGTATGATATACAAAATCTAATTCAAAACAGTTATTTAATTAATGACTGTAGTTTTTTAAAATGTTTAAAAACAGATTATCCATTTTTAGAGGGCATAATTTTTCCTGATACGTATTATTACAAAAAAGGAATGAAAGCCTCTGAAATTATTATTAAGAGTCATGCAAGGCTTGATACGCTTTTAGACAAATTATGGGCACAGAAACCATTAACGAATAATTTAAATAATAAATACGATGCTTTAATACTGGCATCAATAATTGAAAAAGAAGCAGGCAATCATCAAGAAAAAACATTAATTGCTGGAGTATTTTTAAAAAGAATAGATTTAGGAATGAAACTACAAGCAGACCCAACAATTATATATGGGTTATTGCCAGATTTTGATGGAGACATTAAAAAATCTGATATTCTAGACAAAAATAATATATACAATACCTATATGATTAAAGGTCTACCGCCATCACCTATTTCATTAGCTTCCACACAATCAATTGAGGCTTCTATATTGAGTTTGCCTGGAGAATATTTATTTTTTGTAGCCAATTCCCCAACTTCTCATCATTTTTCTAAAACTTATGAAGAGCACTTGTCTATGATTGAAAAAGTTGGACTAAACAAATGAAAATTATAACTTTTGAAGGTATTGAGGGTGTTGGTAAATCAACTCAAATACAATTGCTAAATAATTATCTAAATGAAAAAGGTTATAAAACAGAAATCTTAAGAGAACCTGGTTCAACAGCAACTGGAGAACAAATTAGGGAAATATTACTAAATACACCTATTGATCTGTCATCAGAATCTGAATTATTGCTTATGTTTGCAGCGAGAGCCCAATTAATCAAAGAAAAATTATTAGATTCAGATAAAGATATTGTTCTTTTTGATAGGTTTTATGATGCCTCTGTTGCTTATCAGGGCTATGGAAGAGGCCTGTCATTAGAAGCTATTTTTAACTTAATTGAACTTACAAATTGCCCAATCCCAAATATTACTTTTCTTTTAGATATTGATGTAGAGGAGGGCTTTAGAAGAAAATCTAATGATTTAAAAGATAGAATTGAATCAGCAGGAAATGATTTTTTTGAAAGAGTTAGAAATGGTTATATAGAAATTTCTAAAAAAAATAAAGAAAGAGTAAAAGTTCTAGATGCAACAATAAAAATAGAAGAATTACATAATGAAATTATTAATATTACTAATAAAATTTTATGAACCTAGATAAATGTAATTGGCTTAATGATGCATTTAATAAAATAAACTTTAACAATCTTCCTCA
>RGHK01000193.1 GCA_010024215.1 Pseudomonadota bacterium
TTATCTAATTTTCTGTATAAATCACCTAATTCTCTTGCATCAGCTTGTCTTAAAAATGTATAGAGTTCTTCAATTAAGCTAGCAACTGAAGTTTTTTCATGCATAGACTGATCCGGTAGGGGTCCAAACTCTGATCTAAGAGCAGCTATCATCCATCCTGATAAATATAAATATTTTTTATTAGTTGTTTTAAAATGTTTTTTTATTGATATAAGTTTTTGTTGTCCTATAAAGCCATGCCAACAACCAAGAGACTGAGTATATTTTGATGTGTCAGAATCATATTCTTCCATATCTTTTCTCATTATTGATGCTGTATATTTAGCAATATCTAACCCAGTTTTAAAACGATTTTGCATTCGCATTCTTGTTACGTATTCTGGATTAATTGAACTCCAATTAGATGAACTCATGGCTTGGATATCAGATAACTCGTTTTTAATATTTTCGTGCTTTGACATTTTTCCCTATTTTAAAAATTATGTAGCGTAGTAAATAATAATAGGTATTTTATGTCAATAATATTTAAAAAAGCCTATAGATATAATGTTTATAAAGATATTTTAATGTAGCTATACTACAAAATATAGTTAATAAGATGATTTTGCTATGTCCTGAGCTTTACCAATATATAGTTCTGGTCTTAAGTTAAGTAATTTATCTTTCGATTTTTTACTAATTAAAAGAGAGTTTACAAAAGCTATATAAGCATTTTGATCTAATTTTGAACCTCTAGAAAGTTTTTTTAATTGCTCATATGCATCTGGGATACCTTCATATCTCATTAATGTTTGTACCGCCTCAGTTAAGACTTCCCAATTATCATTTAATTCATTTTTTATCTTAGCTTTATTGGGTGTTATTTTATTTAAACCATTATTTGCAGATTTAATTGCAAGAGCTGAATAAGCGAAACCTAAACCTACATTTCTTAAAACAGTTGAATCTGATAGATCTCTTTGATGTCTTGACCTTGTTAATTTATTTGCAAAAAATTCTAGTAGAGCTGAAGAGATACCAAAATTTCCTTCAGCATTTTCAAAATCTATTGGATTTACTTTATGCGGCATTGTTGAAGAACCAACTTCGTTCTTAAGAAGTTTAAGTGCAAAAATATCGTTTGATATATAAATCCATGCATCCTGACACAGGTCAGTAAGAATATTATTAATCCTAATAATTGAATGACATGATTCAGCAATCCAGTCATGGGGTTCTATTTGTGTAGTATATGGATTTTGATCTACAGCAAATTGCTTAATAAATTCTTTATTTACTTGCGACCATTTAATTTTAGTATCAACAATATCAAAGGTATGATAATTTCCAGTTGCGCCGCTAAACTTTGCCAAAGGCTTAAGTGATTTTAATATTGATATTTCTCTATCAAGTCTTGCAACAAAGACTTTAAATTCTTTACCTAATGTTGAAGGAGAGGCTGGCTGACCATGAGTCCTTGCTAAAAAAGAAACGTTAGACCATTTTTTTGAATATGATTTAAGAACTTTATTTAAACTTGATATCTATATAACGATATTCCTTTT
>RGHK01000194.1 GCA_010024215.1 Pseudomonadota bacterium
AGACCCAAAAGAGGACACAATGCAATTAGTCCCTGAATTAATAAAATATTTTTATTTGCTTTAAGGTTAATAATTGATACGTTTTTTGATTTAATCTTATCAAATAGCCATGCATTGCTTGTCTTAGTATCTTCAATATCTTTTTGGGCTTCTTTTGAAAGATTGTTAAGTTCAGAAATAAAAAATATTAACCTTTCTAAAAGTAATGTAGTCATAATTATTGCTAAAATGAATAAAACAACTATTACTGGCCCGCCTCTATCAAAAAAATCTAAAATAGATGTAAATGGTAGAGCAAGATAGTAAAACATTATTTAACCGATGATGATGCTACAAATCCAATAGCCTGTTCTTCATATATTTGTGATATTGCTCTACTTCTTGAGTCAAGAATATTATGAACAAACAACAATGGAACGGCTGCTATAAGTCCAAGCATGGTTGTAACTAGGGCCTGAGATATACCTCCAGCCATTAGTTTTGGGTCACCGGTACCAAATAAGGTAATTGCTTGGAATGTTTCAATCATACCGATAACGGTACCAAGAAGTCCTAATAATGGAGCAACGGCAGCTAATAATTTAATAATACTTAGGTTCTTTTCTAAAGCTGGTGCAGCTTTTGCAAGAACATCCTCAAGTTGAGCTTCTAGCTCTTCTGGAGTATCGCCTTTATATTTGGAATAAATACTATTTAGCTTACCTAAAGTAGAAGACTCAGAATAATTACCACTACCTAATTCATTTTCAATGGTTTGAGATTCATTTCTAAGGAATAAGAACTGTAAAACACCCATAGCAAGACCTGCTGTAAGAATCAAAAGAATTATGTAACCAACAAATCCACCTTGGTTAATCCTTTCAAAAAACCCAGCTCTATCAATTAGTTTGGATAATAAAGATCCCCTGGTTGGGTCAATAAATACTTCTCTATACTCAACATCATTATTTTGCAATTTCCTTGCAGATCTTCTTATTGAGCCTTCAGGTTGCTTAGCTAAATACTCAAGAACATTTTGCTCGCTTACCAAATTTAGATAATCACCATCAGATACTGAATTAAATACACCAATTCTAACAATATCTGTATTAACTAATTCACCTGATTTAGACAAAATGTCAGTGTTGTATACCTTAACTTTGCCACTTTGATTAAGCTCATTTAGTATTTCATACCAGATTCGATATTAGTTAGGGATAACATGAATTGTCCTTTTGACTCACCAGCAGTTTGCCTTACGATACCGAACAACTCACCAAAAGAACCAAGCTTTAAAGTCAATTGTTCTTCTAGTTCTGATAATTTTTTATCATTATCTTCGTATTCTTTTGTAAGTCTCTCACTTCTATCTTCTTCAGCATTAAGCTTTGCCTTCATTTGGTTTAAAAGATATTGTTGCCTATTTTTATCTGATAAGAATTTATCTAATCTAGCCTTATCTTCTTTTGCTCTAATTGATGCTGTATTTTTTACAGATTCAACCAATAAATCTAAATCTGTTATTACAGGTACAACTGGTTCTTCAACATTA
>RGHK01000195.1 GCA_010024215.1 Pseudomonadota bacterium
TTGCTAATCCCGGTACATCAGAAATGCACCTTGTTGCAGCTATAGATCATAATCTCAAAGTACGACCAGTACTCGGCTTATTTGAGGGTGTTGTAAGTGGTGCCGCTGATGGATATGCAAGAATGTCAGGTAAGGCTGCAGCAAATTTACTACATCTTGGACCTGGTTTGGGTAATGCTTTTGCAAATATTCATAATGCAAGAAAAGCAAATTCTCCCATGATTAATATAGTTGGTGATCACGCTTCATATCATTTAAAACATAATGCACCACTAACTTCAGATTTAGATGGTTTATCTAATGTTAGCTCTGATTGGGTAGGAAGATTAGATAATCCATCAAATATTTCTAAACTAGCAAACACCGCATGGCAAACTGCCAACAGCCCCAGCGGAAAAGTAGCAACAATGATTATCCCTGCTGATTATGCTTGGAGCGATATTGATATAGATATTGAATCAAGTGTAGCAATTAATAACCCTAAATCAGTTGATTATAATGACATTATCAAAGCATATGATTTACTTAAGAAGGATAAATCTATGTTATTTATTGGTGGGAGGTTTCTTGATGAAGAGTGTCTTAAATTAGCTTCTCATATTGCAAGTGCTACTAATTGTCGGCTTGTGACTGACACATTCATACCTAAAATTAGAAGGGGTGCTGGGTTACCTATTATTGAACAAGTACCATATTTTGCTGAAATGGCAGAACTTTTCTTGGCTGATACTCAATCTATTGTATTTATTGGTTCAAGACCTCCGGTTTCCTTTTTTGCTTATCCTGATAAAAAAAGCTTTTTATCTCCTGATTCTGCTGAATTATTTGAGCTTTGTTCTAATGAAGATGATGGAGTCAGCGCGTTAAATGAGCTCAAAGATTTATCAGGTTCTACTAAAATTGATGAAAAATTTATTCAATCTTATATTGGTGATGTGCCAACTAGTGGAGATTTAGACGCAACAACAATAGGGCCATTAATTGCAGGATTGATGCCAGAAGATTCTATAGTGTCAGATGAGGCTGCCACATCGAGTCTTTTAGTTAGTCCTTTTGCATTACAAGCAAAACCACATGATTGGTTAGCATTGTGTGGAGGATCAATAGGTCAAGGCTTGCCTTTAGCTGTCGGAGCATCATTGGCTAAACCTGATAGACCTGTTATTACACTTCATGGAGATGGTGGAGCCATGTATACAGCCCAAGCTCTGTGGACGCAAGCTAGAGAAAATTTAAATATTACTAATATTATTTTTTCTAATCGCTCATATGAAATTTTAAAAATAGAACTTGATAGAGTTCAAGCAATAGAAACAGGGAATAGGGCTGCTTCTATGTTTTCATTAGATAATCCACCAATTAATTGGTGTCAGTTATCTGAATCTATGGGCGTTCCTGCATATAATCCTAAAACAGTAAAAGAATTTACAGATTTCTTTAACAAATCAATTAATGAACCAGGACCATCTCTAATAGAGTTAAATGTTTAAAAATAATCTGTTTTTAGTTATTATTTTATAAAAAAATAGG
>RGHK01000196.1 GCA_010024215.1 Pseudomonadota bacterium
AAGTCCAGAAATTGGTCCAATAAATGAGATTTTTGAACCTTTTTATAATCTCTTAGGTATAGATGCACCTAAGTGGTTTGTAACTAAAAATGCTTCAAGAGCCGGAATTTTGTTGGTTAATACATGGCTAGGTTTTCCTTATATGTTTCTTATTACAACTGGTGCTTTACAGTCAATACCAAATGAATTGATTGAGGCTGCCAATATGGACGGAGCAAGTAAATTCAAAATATTTACTAAAATTACCTTCCCTCTTTTAATGGTATCTGTCTCTCCACTTCTAATAGGTGCTTTTGCGTATAATTTTAATAATTTTACATTGATCTATTTGTTGACAGGAGGTGGGCCAGCTATTCCGGGCTCTTTAGTTCCGGCTGGGTGGACTGATATTTTGATATCTTTTACTTATTCAATTGCAATATCTGGTGGAAGGGGAAACATGTTTGGTCTTGCATCAGCTGTAACTGTTATAATTTTTGGAATTGTATTACTAATTTCTGCTATTTCTTTCAAGTATTCAAAAAGATTGGAATCAGTTTATGGAAACTTATGATACTAAATTAAAGATTGTTTTAAGACACTTAGTAGCGTTAATATTTTGTATATTTGCTTTGTACCCTATTTTGTTTGTAGTGACAAACTCTTTCAGTGAAACTGCAAATCTTTACAATGCAAAATTAATACCTGACGAAATTAGTTTTCAAAATTTTATTGATTTAAATGATAACCCATTGGCCCCTTTTTATAGCTGGTTGTTAAATACTTATAAAATTTCCTTTGTAGCTGCTTTCTTTAATGTGTTACTAGGAACAATGGCTGCATTTGCTTTTTCAAAATTGAAATTCAAAGGAAGAAGGATTGGTCTGTTAACACTAATACTTATACAAATGTTCCCTGCATTTTTAGCATTTGTTGCATTATATTTACTCTTTTTTCAGGTCAGTGATATTATTCCAATTATTGGGCTTGGTACACATGCAGGTTTAATATTAGTTTATCTTGGGGGTTCAATAGGTTTTAATGCCTGGCTGATAAAGGGATATATGGATACAATTCCTGACTCTCTGTCTGAATCAGCAAAAATAGATGGTGCTACAGAATTCCAAACTTTTTATAGAATAATCGCACCCCTTGCTAGACCATCGATAATTGTTATTTTTATAATCACATTTATTGGTTTCTATGCTGAATTTATTTTGGCATCGTTGTTTTTAAGAGATCCAGAAATGTGGACTGTAGCAGTTGGTGTTAATACATTATTTATTCAAACAAATTATGATGCAAACTGGGGTGCAATTGCTTCATCGTCTGTAATTGCAGCGGCACCTATTGCTATAACTTTTTTAATTTTTCAAGATAAAATAACCGGCGGTCTAATAACGGGGTCAGTTAAGGGATAAATCCTGATATTTAATAGCTCATTTACCTTTTTTAAATTAAGATTATTAGATAGTAGGAGGTTATTTTGTCTAAGTTACACGATTATTTGAAATCACAGGAAAATTTAATTACAGCTTCTGTTGATGGTAA
>RGHK01000197.1 GCA_010024215.1 Pseudomonadota bacterium
AAATTCAGCTCCAATCGATCTGCAGTACTGGAATCAAACAAATAAATTTAATGTAATTGATGGTTATGTTGAAGGTGCAAATTTATATGTTGATTGGAACTTTAATAATATGCAGGACGAAGGAGAAATTTCTGCATATTGGACTGGAGTAACTGAATCTTTTGAAGTCTGTGTAGAATGGAATATTGATGATGACACATGCTTAAATACAATCACAGCAGACCCTCCAGATAATTATTACTGGTTTGTGGATGAGCTCATTATTCCAGATGCAAATACATTGGCTGATCTTGGTTTAACAAGAGATGAATGGTTGGCAGAAGCATTTCCTGAGCTAAATGGAGTGGTAAATTTTGTAAATACTGGGATATCGGAATATACAAGAGATTGTTTTAATAACGCTCTTAAGATAGCCGATGTTCCAGTGGGTGCTTTTGATAGCATAAGAGGAACTGTTACTAGCCCATATAGCCTTTATTATAACTTTGGTTTTGGAACAGAGTCTTTGCAGTTTGAAAATATTACTCCTTTCACAACAATATTATTCCAAGGAATAGAATCTGCTGATATTCCCCAAGAATTATCATTGGCTTGCTCAGCTCAATGGTGGGATGAGGTAAATCCTTTTATAAATAAAATTGGTTCTTTGATTGACATCATAGAAACTCAACTAGGTATTTCAAGTAACTTTTTCTATGATGATTTTATTGCATCTGGCGATGAGGTTAAGCAATTACAGGCCGAAAGAATAGTAGATCACTTATCTAGCGTTTTCGATATTAGAGAGACTGTTTCAATGAATCATAATCTTGAAGCAACCCATAATAAAATAGACAATGATGCCTTACTAGAAATTCTATCTAATCCAGATTTTACACACTTAACTTTTGATTTATTGGTAGAAGAGGAAGAGGACAATGGATGGAGAAAAAGAATTCATTACAACGATCTAACCGTGAACGGTGAAGGACAATTATTATTAAATAATTCTCCCATCGATATCTCTTATGAAAATATATCGTTAGCCTCATCATTACATGCTATTCAGGATGTGTATTCAGTATTTCAAGATGAGCTTAATTTTGAGTTCATTGATTCAACGTCAATTTTTTACAATAACGACCAAGAAAGAGAAACTCAAGTTAAAAAAAGCATTACCTTCTTGCAGCAAGGATTTACTAATGAGATTTCAAATGATATGTATGTTTATAGACAGTCCAGTGATTCGATTAGGTTTATTATTGCTATTAATAATCTTTCCAATAATCTAATACCTTATGATATTGATGTTATTGTTGATGGGGTTGATATAACATCTGCCAATGATATTTTTAATATCGTAAATACATTGCCTCTTAACTGGCCATCTATCGAAACTCTTAAAAGCTACATAATGCAAGACGATTTTCTTCAGCTACAAAAATCTGTTGATGATAAATCTATTAATTTCGATTATTCGACTTTATTAACGGAGTGCAGAGTCTCTGATATTGAAAGTGGTGCCCTGATTGAAAATGCCTTCGGAGAGA
>RGHK01000198.1 GCA_010024215.1 Pseudomonadota bacterium
ATTATTAATAGATAATTTACATCGATCTCTACATCTTTAATGGATATTCTCTTATAATTACCACTAAGAAAATCTTCTGCTTTTATAAACTCATAGAAAATATCATTGTTTAGCAATAGTAGAAGATCTGTTTGGTCTTTATTGAACTGGTCCTGATAACCAAAAAACCCCTCTGAAGCAGGAAAAGTGGCCAAGGTGTCTATACTCTTTCCAAATAATTTATCAAAAATTTGTCGATACGGCTCATAGTTTACACCTCCATATACATATAGCGAAAGATCAGGAAAAACATTAGAAATTGTTTTGCCTTCTTTTAAAACAATTTTTTCAAAATACATTTGCACCCAAGATGGAATTCCCGCAATTATTGTCATTTTTTCTCCAATTGTCTCTTTGATTATAGCTTCTACTTTATCATCCCAATCTTCTATGCAATTAGTACTCCATGATGGTTTTCTATTTCGAAGAAAAAGCTTTGGCACATAATGAGCACTAATTCCTGAAAGCCTTCCATGGTATATTCCTTTTTTCTTATCTAATTCCGGACTTCCTTGCAGAAACATGTGTTTACCCTTTAGGGGTTTAAAATTTTTTGTTTCAAGAAAATAATTTAACAAAGCATCTCGTGCAGATCTAATATGTGTTTTTATAGACTGCTTGGTAATAGGAATATATTTTGCTCCTGATGTAGTTCCACTTGTCTTTGCGAAGTATAAAGGCTTTCCTGGCCATAAAATATCTTCTTCACCATTAACTACTTTATCAATATAGGGTCTTAACTCTTCATAATCTCTTACAGGAACATTTTCTCTATATTGTTCATAAGAGTGAATGTTTTCAAAATCATGATTTTTTCCAAACTCCGTTTTTACAGCATTTTTAATTAATTTTTTGAAGGTGTTTGTCTGCCATTCAATTGGATTTTTTATCCACTTTTTGTTTCGTCTTTTTACGAGGTGGGCATATAAAAATGCAATTATTGTTTTCATCTAGAATTCAATATAGCTCTGTGGATCAACTGGCTCACCTTGATACCACAACTCAAAATGTAAATGAGGTCCTGTAGTTAGCTCACCAGTATTTCCTGTAAACGCAATGATTTCTCCTGTTTCTACTCTTTCTCCCTGAAACTTAATTATTGATGAGTTATGTTTATATACAGAGGTAAGACCATTAAAATGTTCAATAATTATTACATATCCTGTTTCCGAGGTCCATTCAGAAAAAATTATAATTCCTTCGCTAATTGAGTGTACGGGTGAGTTTTCCGGCATTACAATATCAACACCATAGTGTTTATTATCTGGGTCAAAGCTAGAAGAAAGCCCTCCGTTTACCGGGGGAAATAGAACTGTGGTAAATCTTTCCCCTAAAATATCAAAGGCATTGTATTTGTCCTCTTCTTCAACTACAGCTCTTAATAAAGAATCTTCTTCATTTACTTTAATAAGCTCTAATTCAATAGCATTACTTTGAACCCTTATACTATCTTGACTAAGAT
>RGHK01000199.1 GCA_010024215.1 Pseudomonadota bacterium
AACCATTCAACCTACAATTTCTGAAAATATAGTTGATGAAAAAATTGATGAGACTGCCAAAGTAGTTAAAGCTTCTGAAATCACAACTATGTGGAGCATAGCTTCAAATATTCAAAAAGAATCTTCTGATATTTCTATTTATCAAATTATGTGGTCAATATATTTGGGTAATAAAGATGCTTTTATTGATGGCAATATTAACTTAGTTAGAAATGATAGAGACTTAATGATTCCATCATTTGCTGTTATGTCTAGAACATCAGACAGTGAAGCAAGAGCTTCAATAATAGCTATGAATGAATCCTACTCATTATCAATTGCTCCAACTATAAAATCTTTACTTGTTTTAACTGCACCAAAGATTAAAGAATCTCCTAAAGAAGTTATTAAGGAAGTTGTTGAAGATCAAGAGGTTACAAATATTGATTTAAATGATGATTTACAAGATCCAAAATCTATCATTGAACAAAATACTAAAACTTTAGAGATGGTGGTTGAAAGTAAGATAGCCGAAGATTTATTACAAGAAACTAAAAATATAGATAATTCAGAATCTGAAGGATTCAACCTCACAGATCTTCTTTTTGTTGCGTTTGTTTCAATTCTTTCTGGGGTCTTAATTGCTCTAATTTATATTCAATTGAAATCAAGACAATCCAAGAAGATTGATTATGATTTTGAAGAAGCAAAAGATAACTCTTCCTCTATTCAGGGTCTGCCTAAAGGTCTAAGTATAGAAAATAATAAAGATGTACAACAATTAGATTTAGCTGTTACGTATTTTGAAATGGGCGATCTAGAAAATTCAAAGAGCATTTTAGATGAAATAATTAGATCTTCTGACAACGATAAATTAAAGCAAGATGCACAGAATTTGTTAGATAAATTTACGAAATAGTGAGATTAGCTTTTACAACAGAATATGATGGTTCAGCTTTCTCAGGATTTCAGAGACAGAAAAACGCTGACTCAGTGCAACAAAATATTGAAGAAGCTTTAGAAAAAATAACTCAAGAAAAAATTAGCATCAATTATGCTGGAAGAACAGATGCAGGAGTTCATGCTCTATCACAGGTATTTGATTTTAGTACTTCAATCAAGAGAGATGATAAAAATTGGATTGATGGTATAAATTCAAATCTAACTGAGCTAATTGCAGTGACAAGTATTACAGAGGTGCCTGATGATTTTCATTCTCGATTTTCAGCTTTGGAGAGGAGCTATACCTATGTTGTTTATAACTCTCGAAGCAAGCCATTATTTTTTGGAAATTCTGTACATTGGGACAATAACCTTATTGATATAAATATCTTAAAAGAACAATCAAAGATGTTCCTAGGAACTCATGATTTCTCATCATTCAGAAGCTCAAGCTGTAATTCAAAAAATCCAGTTAAAAATATTAAGAATATTGATATAGAAATTTATGAAAACTTTATTTTTATTACTATTAAAGCAAATGCATTTCTGC
>RGHK01000200.1 GCA_010024215.1 Pseudomonadota bacterium
GCAATGCTTGGAGCTTTCATTTTATTTATTCTAATTATTGCGGCAGCTCTGGCCCCTTGGATAGCTCCATACTCATACTCTTTTCAAAATTTAGAGCTGGGGGCTTCTCCACCTTCTTCCGCACATCTTCTAGGGACAGATGTGCTCGGTAGGGATTTATTAAGCAGAATATTATACGGAGCAAGAATATCATTACTGGTTGGGTTTGTTGCCACAGGAGTTGCATTGGTTATTGGAGTTTCATGGGGAATTGTTGCTGGGTATGCTGGGGGCAGAGTCGATTCAATAATGATGAGGATTGTAGATGTGTTATACGGCCTTCCATTTATTATTTTTATTATTTTGTTGATGGTAATTTTTGGAAGAAATTTATGGTTATTGTTTGGGGCAATTGGTGCAGTTGAATGGCTTACAATGGCAAGGATTGTAAGAGGTCAAGTAATAGGCCTTAAAAATCAAGAATTTGTTATGGCAGCAAAAGCTATGGGCGTAAGCAATCTTTCAATGTTTAGGAAACATTTATTACCAAATATTCTTGGTCCTATAGCAGTTTATGCAACTCTGACTATTCCTCAAGTTATGCTTTTAGAGGGTTTCTTAAGTTTCTTAGGTTTAGGAATCCAACCACCAATGAGTAGTTGGGGTACTTTAATAAAAGATGGTGTTGAATCAATGGAAGAATATAGTTGGTTATTAATATATCCAGGCTTAACATTTACAATCACACTGTTTGCTCTAAACTTTTTTGGTGATGGTCTCAGAGATGCACTAGATCCAAAAACAACTGATAATTAGAAGGCTCTAATAGAAATTTTGATTATTTGACCTGGCATAAGCTCTGATGAATCAAAATTATTTAAGTCTTTAATACTTTTTACACTTACATCAAACAAATCTGATATTTTATATAAGTTGTCACCTTGTTTTACTGAATAAAGAATAGTTCTTTTTTTAGAATCTATATTTCTATGAATGTTTTTATTACCTATGGTTAGTTGCTGACCTAGCTGTAAGTATGATTTTTTGTTAAGAGAATTGATTCTAATTAATTCTGATAAAGGCATATTATATTTTTTTGAAATACTCCACAAAGTATCACCCTCAGAAACAATATGCATCTCGTATGGAATAAAGTTATTTGATTTAGAGCTGCTCAATGGAATCAGCAAAGTATCATTAATTGAAAGCAAATCATTTTCTAAATAATTAATTTTCTTAATAATTCTTACTTCAGTGTCATATTTTTTTGCAAGATTCCATAAATTATCACCATAAGAAACCACATGCGAAATCCAGTTGATCTGATTAACATTTTCAAAAGGGCTTTCTGGACTGTCTAATAAATATGTTTTTTCAATTGGGACGTAGAACACACTTTTGTCTTTTGGTGCTGAAGCCCATTTTGTATAACCAGCATTAAGTTTATAAATTAGTTCTGGTTTAATTTCTAAATAATCGCTTAGAGTTAAGA
>RGHK01000003.1 GCA_010024215.1 Pseudomonadota bacterium
CCTTTCAAAATCATCTAAAACTAATTGTTTTTGCTCAGGATTTTCGTGAAGTAATTTAATACCGCCACTCATAGTATTCCTAGTAGTATCGTTACCTGCAAAAACTATTAATAACCATGAGCCGTCAAGAAATTCTTGTGATAAATCCTCTCCTTCAATCTTTGCATTTGCAATTGCGCTTAGTAAATCATTTTCTGGTTTCTCTTTTTTCTTATTAAGAATAAATCTTCCGTAGTCAAACATTTCATCAATCATGTTATCGAACATTTCAACAAGTGCAGGATCTGGTGTTGTATCAGTTACACCTTCTTCATTTTGTTTAATTTGTTCAAGAGTAAAATATTGAGCTAACTCTAAAAATTCCATCCACTCTACAAGTTTTTGTCTGTCTGATTCAGGTATACCCAAGATTTCAGATAGAGTATAAATTGGCAGTTGTTGAGATATTTCTCTAACTAAATTAAATTCATTTAACTTCTCTGCCTCATCCAGTAACTGACTAACTTTCATGGAAACTTTATTTTGTAATCCATCTATATAACCTGGCTTGAAAAAAGGCATATGCTCTTTTCTCAAATTTAGATGCATCTCACCGTCAAGATTAAGCATATTTCATTGATACCATCTTTATATCTTCATATCTTGTAAGAACCCAGTAGCCTGGTTCAGGATCGCTTAACATAGGTGGGTGAAAAAATACTGGTGCATTTTCTCTAAGCTCTTTATATAAATTAAATGGCTGGCCTTTTGTAAAAAGATCTAAATCATTTAAAAAATTTGATGGACTGTGTATAAACTTTTTTTCAAAGCTAGGTTTGTTAATTTTGTTATTTACAACTTTAGATGAGAGAACAAAACTTTTAGACATTATGTAAATACTTTACTATATTGAGCTATCATCATAAATAAATATTAAATATTAAATTAAGTGTCTAGTGTTAAAGGATATTGCGATCCAAGTTTCAAAGAAATAAAAGATATTCTTGGTGCTTCTATTGAGAGTGGTTATGAAATAGGTGCGTCTGTGGCCATATCCCTCAACAAAGAAATGGTTGTAAACCTGTATGGTGGTCATAAGGATGAGGCTATGAGTGAAGCGTGGGATAAAGATACTATAGTTAATACTTATTCAGTTACAAAAGGCATTACTGCCATTTGTGTTGCTATGCTAATTGATAGAGGCCAGCTAGATGTTAATAAAAAAGTTTCTGATTACTGGCCCGAATATGCTTGTAATGGAAAAGAGAATACTAAAGTTATAGATTTTTTATGTCACAGAGCATGTAATTTTGGTTTTCAGAATGGCATACCTTCTGAAAGCTGGCAAAACTGGAATGTATATGCAGACTTACTTGCAAAACAAGAGCCTTTTTCAGAACCAGGATCAATACAGGGCTACCATGCAATAACTTTTGGATGGCTTGTAGGCGAAATAGTAAAAAGGGTTGATGGACGTGATGTTGGAACCTTTTTCAAAGAGGAGATTGGTGAGCCACTAAATATAAATTTTAAAATTGGTTTATCAGAAGAGGATTTTGTTAATTGTGCTGATATGCAAGTGCTTGAAGATTTTGGTGATAGCAGCCCTCCTTTTGAAAAAATTAAATATGTTCCAAACATTATGCTACCTAAAAAATTAAGAAACTTAAAAAAATCTATGGAAACAGGCCATTTTAAAATAGCTTTTCAAAAAAGAGATGGCGATAACAAGGATTATGTTAATACTTCAGATTGGCGTATGGCACAAATTCCATCAGCAAATGGCCACGGAACATCTGAGGGTCTTGCAAAATTATATGGAATTTTAAGCTCAGACTGCATAGAAAATGGGCATAAAATTATGAGACCTGAGACACTTGAATACTGCATTCAACCCTATTCATCGGGTCCTGACACAGTCTTATTTGGCTCTGACATTACTTTTGGTCTTGGATTTGAATTAGCGAGTGAGATGCTTTTAAAAGGAAGTTTTTCGCCAAGATTTATGGGATCAATGTTTGGC
This sequence comes from Pseudomonadota bacterium, assembly GCA_010024215.1. Taxonomy (GTDB): domain Bacteria; phylum Pseudomonadota; class Gammaproteobacteria; order Magnimaribacterales; family D2472; genus SCGC-AAA076-P13. The sequence goes on from RGHK01000003.1 coordinate 2,003, forward strand.
CATGCTGGCATTGGTGGAGCGGTAGCATTTGGCGATGTTGAGAAAGGGATAGGCTTCTCTTTTTTATGCAACAAAATGCATGATACAAAAAACCTATATAAGACTGCTAATCAATTAATTGAAGCGCTTTATTCAAAAATTTAGGTTTAACTGTTAGTAAATCTCTGCCTTTGCCAGGACAAAATTGAAAAGGGAATTGTAAAAAAATATATTAATGCCAAGACATTTAATGTGTGCCAAGGGAAATTAATCATACTCAAAACAATTACAGAAAACAGCATTAGAAAAACGAGCTTAGATTTAATAAAAAAATCCCTTCCTTTAATTGAAAAAGTTGGTATTTTACTTACCAATAAACCACTTATAAGAATAATATATCCTGCAACAAAATTGAGATTTTCATATGGCCAATCATAACCAATATATACATGGGTCAATGGAAGCATAATTAATAAGGCGCCAGCTGGGGTTGGAATACCAGTAAAGAAATCTATTCTCTGAGAGTCATTATTTTTTGATTTTTCATGAAGAACATTAAAGAGTGCCAATCTAAGACAAGAAAATACAATAAAGATTAGGGCAGCAAAAGCACCCATGCTATTTTGGTCAAATATTGCCATATACACTAATAAGCCAGGAGCAATGCCAAAACTTAAAAAGTCTGATAATGAGTCCAGTTGAAATCCAAGATCTGATTCACTATCTAAATGTCTTGCCAGCATGCCGTCTAGAGCATCACATATGGCAGCAAATAGAATACAGATTACTGCTAAATTAAACTCTCCTTCAATTGCAAATCTCATAGAACTTAATCCAAAGCTCAAGCCCGATAATGTTATTAAGTTGGGTAACAGCGATCTTAAATTAATTTTCTTCATAAATTTAGCTCAATGTTGCAAGTAAGCTTTCTCCAGCAATAACTTTATCACCAACTTTACAATTTACAGCAGCCGATAAAGGCATATAAATATCCACCCTAGAACCAAACCTAATTAAACCGAATCTCTCACCTTGTTCAAGATTTTGATTAGGTGATACAAAACTAACAATCCTTCTAGCAATTAATCCAGCAATTTGAACTACTACTAACTTAGACCCATTTGTATTAGTAATTATAGTACTGCTCCTTTCATTTTTTTCGCTAGCTTTATCTAGACTGGCATTTAGAAAAGATCCTTTTTTGTATACAACATTATTAATAATTCCTTTAATTGGGCTTCTATTAATATGAACGTTAAAAACATTCATGAATACACATACTCTTAGCATTTCATCAGAACCCATATCAACTTCTTTAGGAGGACACGCTTTATCTATAAGACAAACTTTTCCATCTGCAGCACTTATAACAGAATTAGGATTCTGGGGTGTATTTCTTTTTGGATTTCTAAAAAAACATAATGTAAAAAATGTAAAAAAATAACCAAGATAAGAAATGGGCATCCAAATATAAGACAGCAAAAATGAGACTACAAAAAAGATAGCTGCAAATTTTAAGCCTTCTGGATGAATATAAATCTTTGAACTAGAGCCTTTCGGATGCATATATTTTATTAAAATAAGGTTACTAAAAGTGATAAAGTATAATTGAAGAAATCATAATTTGGAAAAATTTAGTTAGTTGGCTATGTCAAAACTTTTAACACTATATCCACCCATTAAACCATTTAATTCTAGTTTTATGGAAAGAGATGGTCATCAAATATATTATGAGCAATGTGGCAATCCAAATGGGAAACCAGCAATCTTTCTTCATGGTGGTCCTGGCGGCGGGGGTAGCACAAATGTAAGAAGATTCTTTAATCCAGAAAAATATCATATTGTTGTCTTTGACCAAAGAGGTTGTGGAAGAAGCAAACCGCATGGATGTCTTGAAAAAAATACTACTTGGGATCTTGTTGACGATATAGAAGCGATTAAAAACATGCTTGGATTTAAAAAATGGCTTGTTTTTGGGGGCTCTTGGGGAAGCACCCTATCTTTAGCATATTCTCAAACCTATCCAGAATCAGTTAGCGAAATGGTTCTTCGAGGAATATTTATGCTTAGAAAAAAAGAGCTTGATTGGTTTTATCAGGAAGGAGCTAGCAATATTTTTCCAGAAGCATGGGAAAAATTTTTAGAGCCAATTGACAAAAATGATCGAGATAATTTGATGTCTGCATATCATAAAATTTTTATAGGTGATGATACTGAGAAAAAACTAGCTGCAGCAATTGCCTGGTCTCGATGGGAGGGCTCAACAAGTAGTTTAAGTTATAACCCAGATATGGCTGATAGTTTCTCTGATCCTAAATTTGCATTAGCTTTTGCTCTTATTGAAAATCATTACTTTGTAAATAAAGGTTTCCTTGAACATGAGAATCAATTAATTGAATCCGGAATAGATATCATAAGAAATATTCCTACCACAATCGTTCAAGGAAGATATGACATTGTTTGTCCAATGACAACAGCATGGGAGCTATCTAAAAACTGGCCAGAAGCTAACTTAATAGTAGCCCCCTCCTCTGGACATACTGCTTTTGAAAAAGAAATTACGCATGAACTAATTAAAGCAACTGAGGCATTTGCTGCTAATGGATAATATTAGTTTTATTGGAATGGCTGGTTGCGGGAAGTCAACTATTGGCAAAGCATTGTCTATCAAATTGGGTGTTAATTTTATTGATACTGATTTGCTTATTGAAGAAAAATTTAAAGCTTCCTTGGAACAAATTAAAAAAAATAAAGGTTACAAATTTGTTAGACAAGCTGAAGAAGATGTAATACTAGCTACCGCAAATAATATAAAAATCATTTCTACTGGCGGCAGTGCGGTATATTCAGAGAAATCTATGGCTTATTTAAGCTCTTTTTCTAAAATCATATATATAAATACACCTCTTGATTTAATAAAGCAAAGGATTGGTGAAGGCCAAGAAAGAGGACTGGCTGCTCCTGATGGGATGGACATTGATGATATTTATCGTGAAAGAGAGCCCTTATATACGAAATGGGCTGATATTACATTAGATGGCAAGAAATCAATTGAAGAAATTATCACAACCATAATTTATTTAATTTAATGATAAATACTAAAGTATTAATTGTTGGAGCGTCAGGGCTCGTTGGAAGTGAAATACTTAAATGTGTTCAGAAACTTAATCAAGAAATAATACTCTTATCCAGAAACCCGCTATCTTCTATAGAAGAAAGCACTAAAGAGCTGATAACAAGCTTTGACAATTTAAATCAAGTAGACTTTCCTTCTGTTGATCATGTATATATTGCAATTGGTAAAAAATTAGAGCCAACTGAGCTTCTTTTTATTCCAGAGTCTAAAAGAGACGAGTTTGTACAAACAGACTGTAATTACGTTGTAAACATTTCAAAAAAAGCTAGTGAAAAAGGTGCCAAATCAATTGCTGTAGTTTCAGCAGTAGGCGCTAATATAAGCTCAAATAATCTTTACCTTAAGACAAAAGGTAATATGGAAAACCAAGTAAAAGAGATTGGTTATAAAAAAGTGGTCTTTGCACAGCCAAGCCATCTATTAGGCGAGAGACCAAAAGAAAAATTTAGAATTGATATTCCATTAATTGAATTGGGTGGAAAAATTTTTGATCCTTTTATGCAGGGGCCTCTATCAGACTTAAGATTTATATCTGCTAAGAAGGTGGCTCATGCAATGGTTAAAAAAATGAATGAGGACTCAGAAGGTTTATCTATCCTTAAATATAAAGACTTTATTGACGGCTAAAAGATTCCTTTATTTGTTCTTAGCATTTTTCTTATGGCATGTGCAGAATTTAATAGCCAAAAAGCAGAGGCAAAGAAAAAATAATATAGACCAGCATACAATTGCACTATCATTGCTAAAAAACTTCCTGCAGCAACAGCATACAAACCTATTAACCTTTTGTTATATTTTTTTGAAACAATAAGAGGCGCGGCTATCAATGTGCCAAAAACTACGCTAATAATTTGAATGATTTCAAGGATAGTCATACTGATAGACAAAAAGAATTATGCCTATGAGTATAAATATCGGAGCATTATGAATATTTTTTTTTAAATGTAAATATTTTTTTGAACTTTTTTGTAAATAATTTACTCTATTAAAATAAATACAATTTTAGGAGAAATATGAAAAAAATAACTGCCTTAATAATTGCTTTTTCTATGTTCGGTTTCCTATATGCCGATGACCATAAAAAAGAAAAAAGAGAGCACCCAAATAAACTTATGAGTGCAAAAGAATGTATGGAAACTAAGACAGGCATTCAGTGGCTTCTTAGTGCTGCAGATAATGTCTTTGAAGATATTGAAGAACATGGAGAATCTAAAGACAAAGCATGGAATGATGAAAAATGGGGTGAGGCAATTGCCATATCAAGCCTAGCAGCCAATTACTCTACTGTTTATGATGTATGGTGCAAAGATATGATCAACCATAGAGTAAAGATGAGAATGAAAAAATCTCATAAAGATTACTTAAGAGAAAAAGATAAAGAAAAAGATTAAATTTTTTAGAATTTCCCTCTTTGAAACCTCATTCTTATTGAAAAAACTCTTACTAGAGCAACTAAAGTCAATATAGATTGAGTAAATAATGAAATAGTAAGAGGATTGGACCACTGCCAATTATCTATTGTTAACCATAATAAAAATGTTTGGAGAGGAAAATTAATTACTGCACCCATGAGCACAACTATTACTGCTTCTCTAAAAGCTACTTTTTCTGTTTTATTCATATCTTTCCTTATTTATTAATTTTTACACCAGTGCCATAATGCCAACATATTCAATAATTTCTGAACCTTCTATAGTATTGGTCGAGACTACTGGAAAATTCTCCTTCATATGCTCATTTCTAAAATCTTCATTCATGACTTTTTTCCTTAAATAGTTTAATTTATAAATATAATGCAGAAATTAGTTGAAGCAAAGTTTTCAATTGGAAACAAAGTTAAACATAAATTTTTAAACTTCAGAGGAGTGATTTTTGATCTAGATCCTGAGTTTAATAATTCAGAGGAATGGTATCAGTCTATACCAGAGCAAATTAGGCCAATCAAAGAACAGCCCTTTTATCATCTTTTTGCAGAAAATAATGAAATTTTCTACATAGCATATGTTTCTGAACAAAATCTTGTTCTCGATAAATCAAAAAAGCCATGCAATCATCCTGCGATTAAAGAAATTTTTGAAAAATTTGATGGTAAAAACTATATACCCTTTAAGAAAACAAAAAATTAATTCTCAGCATGCGCTATTTGAGCTGCAGCAACAAAAACTTCCATTGCAACCTTTAAGTCACTCTCATTGATGAATGTGGGAGCGATTCTTAGAGTATTATTTTTTGGATCTTTACCGTATGGATGCGTTGCTCCAGCAGGAGTTAAAAGAACTCCAGCTTCTTTACACAACTCTACTATTCTTGATGCTATACCTTTTTTTGATGTAAAGGTAATAAAATATCCACCGGTTGGTTGAGAATATTCTCCTATTTCCTTATCAAGAGTTTCTAATGCTTTATAAGCTATTTCAAATTTAGGCCTTACTAAATCGGCATGTTTTTTCATATGATCTTTAATAGCATTTAAATCTTTAAAAAATTGAGTATGTCTTTTTTGGTTTACCTTATCAGGACATATCACCATAGAACCCCTAATCCTTTTAATTAAATCTAAGTTTTCACTTGCGGCCACCATAAACGACAGACCACCACCCCCAAAGGTAACCTTAGAAAAAGATGTAACAACCACCGTTTGATTCGTTGTGCTATTTCGTTCTGCTAATTTCCAAACAGGGGTTTGGTTTTTTGTAGGAAGAAAGTCATGAACCAGGTAAGCATGATCAAACAAAAAAAGAAAATCTTCAGAATATTTTTTACCAATTTTAAATAGCTGATTTATATTTTCATCACTATAAACTTCTCCAGACGGATTCGAATGACGAGGCACACATATTATTCCAAGAACATTTGAATTATTGTGAAGCACCTCTGAAAGCATCTCGGTATCAATACCGTCTTCTTCTAAAGGAACTGTTATCATCTCAATACCAAAATCTTCTAACATACGAAAATGTCTATCAAATCCTGGAACGGGACAAATAAATTTAGGATTTTCTATGTCTCTCCATGGCAGAGGTTTAGCAAATAGATATTTTGAAAGAATCATCTGATAAGTAAGCATTAAACTAGATTGCTCGCCAGTAATTACATTTTCAAAAGGAGCGGACAGGACTTCTGATCCAAGAACTCTTGCATCTTTGATGCCATGGGGCTCACCATAGTTTCTTAAATCTACATTTCCATCAAAAGGCTCAACACTCATGCTTAACAAACCATTAGCTAAATCTAATTGAGATGCATCCGGTTTTCCTCTTGTGATATCAATAGAAAGACCTTGCGCCTTAATTTGTTCAAAATAAGTTAGAATGTTGTCTGACATAGGGCATATTTTATAGGATTAAATCATTAGTGGTATATATTATAAGAAGATTTAAAACTTTCTTGGACTAAAGATGAATTTGTGGGTTATTGCAGTCATATTAATAATAATTATTTCGTTATTAATCACTATTATCTACTTGCAGATTCAAAGCTCTTCAAATACTGAAAAGGACAAGGAATCAATTAAGGAGTTGGATCGAGTTTTAGGTAAACAAGAAGATACTCTACTGGATTTAACAAAAGACATTCAGTCTTTTCATGATCCTTTAAATAAATTAAGACGATATTTATCTGGAGGAACCCTTGCAGGAAAATTTGGAGAATGGTCTCTTGAATCAATAATGCAAGATATATTCAATCCAAATCAATATGTTAAAAATGCAGAGGTGATTAAAGGTTCTGGTAAAAGAGTTGAGTTTGTTTTAAAAATGCCTGAAGGACTTTTGCTGCCTATTGATGCTAAATTTCCGTCTGGACTTTATGACACATATTTAAACTCAATTGACCAAACAGATGAAAGATTAATTAAAAAATCCATAGACGATATTAAAAGGCATGTCATAAAAGACGCCTCTGATATTCAAGAGAAGTATATTCAATCAGGTGTAACAGTAGATCTTGGAGTTATGTATATACCAAGCGAATCTTTAATGCAGTTAATTGATTCTATAGAAAATCTTAGAGAATCTATTTTTAGAGATAACAGAGTTCTCATTATGGGGCCAAATTCACTAGCTGCTTATCTAATAAGCGTTCACATGGGCTTTAGAACTCTTGCTCTCAATAATAGAGCTGGAGAAATAATGGAAGAATTTGGCAAGTTAAAAAAAGAATTTGAAAAATTTGGGAGTTCTACTGAAGAGTTACTTAAAAAAGCAGATGCAATGCTTAAGGCAGTCAATGAGCACGCTACAAGAGAGCGACAAATGAATAAAGCAATAAAAAATATGGACCAGTTAGATAATTAAAAATAAAAACGTCTCCACATATTTAATCCAAAAAATAAAGCACAAACCCACAGAATAACTTCAGGAACATTTGGATTACTGTTGTATCCAAAAAATCCTTTTAAGAAAACACCCACAAAACCCTTATCATGGAGAGGATGGTAAATATTTTGTCCTTGGTCATTAATTTCAGGCTTCAAAATATCCCAAGGTCTATAAATTTCTGTTTTTTCAATCTGCTCTGATTTAACTAAATACTCTTCAACTTCATGAGTACCATAGGCAACCATCCCAGCTGATAAGAAAACTAATAATAGAGTTGTGTATTTAAAAACATATCTTAAATTTATTTTCCTGCCCTGAAGAACGATTAAATAACCTATTAATATTGCGAGAGCTGCGCCTGTTATAAAACCTATGTATGAAAATGATCCGGTAATAGAGAAACTTGAAATTAAAAAAACTGCTGTTTCGAATCCCTCTCTTAAGATAGCAAAAAAGACAACAAGAAATACGCCCCATGAAGATAATTTAATTGCATTTAAGGTCTTACCCTCAAGCTCTTTTCTGTCACTAACATGTTTGGAAAGCCAAAAAATAACGTACCAAATTAAAATAGCTGTTAAATAAAGGAAAATTCCTTCAAATAAAGCAGCGGTAGAGTCATTGCCAAGAGATTCTTTGGCAGCCAAAACAAAGTAACCTACCAATATACTTGCAACTATTGCAGCAAAAACACCCATCCATAGTTTATAAAAATGACTTAACTGATTGGATTTTTCTAAGATTAAATAAATAATACCAACAACAAGAGAAGCTTCTAAAACTTCTCTAAATACAATAATAAATTCGCTCATGCGTATATCCTTAGGGTTTCTAAATGAGAATGATTCTTATTTAGATTGTAACCAAATTTTAACTAAATAAAAAGCAAGTTTTTAATATTAATTAGTCGCTTTTATTTAATTTTGTTGAGACAATGCATTATGAAAAAAATTGCTGTAATAGGTGCTGGAATCGCAGGCACTACTACGGCTTATGCGCTTTTAAAAAAAGGTCATAGCGTAACTATTATTGACTCCAGAAGATATCCTGCAATGGCAACAAGCTATGCTAATGGAGGACAGTTAAGTGCCAGCAATGCAGAAACCTGGAATACAACAAAGAATGTCATCAGTGGAATTAAATGGATGTTTACTCCTGATGCTCCTCTATTATTTAATCCATCACCTGAGATTCAAAAATATAAATGGATGCTTGGATTTCTATGGGCAACTATAAAAGGTGAACATAAAAAAAATACTCTTGAAACAATCGATATTGCAAAAAAAGCTAGAGAAATATACTTCAAAATAGCTGATGAGGAAGGAATAGAGTTTGAATTACTTAAGAAAGGCATTCTAAGATTCTATGACAATGAAAAAGAATTCAAATTAGATAAAGAAAAAGTTTCATGGCTTGATCAAGAAGGAATGGAGTGGGATATATTAACAACCGATGAAGTTAAAGAAATAGAGCCAGCTTTCGAAAATAATAAAAATTATGAAAAAATACTTGGCGGAATATATACCAAATCCGATGCTAGTGGAGATATTCATAAGTTTTGTACAAATCTAGAAAAAGTTCTTGTAGAAAAGTACTCAGCAACACTTCAACTTAAAACAACTGTTGAGCACATAACCAAGCAGCAAGATAAGCTTGTACTAACCATGAGGCATGAAAATGAAATAATTAACGATTCATTTGATAACGTTGTTGTTTGTGCTGGGGTTAATACACAAAACTTTGCAAATATGCTTGGTGATAAAATGAATATATATCCGGTTAAGGGGTATAGCGTCACAATTGATCTTAAAGACGATATATCCAAGCAATGTGCGCCAACAGTATCATTAATTGACCAACCGGTAAAAATTGTTGCTAGCAGGCTTGGTGATAGATTTAGAGTTGCTGGCACAGCAGAGCTTGCTGGAATTAACACCGATATAAGGCAAGACAGAATTAAACCTTTGCTTAGATGGGTTGAAAAATATTTCCCTAACGTCAGTACTGAAACATATACTCCGTGGGCTGGGCTGAGACCCATGACTCCAAACATGATGCCAATAACTAAAGAAAGTAAAACCAGCGGGGTCTATTATCATGCAGGTCATGGTCATCTAGGTTGGACATTGAGCGCACAAACAGCCCAAGTTGTTGCCGATAAAATAGATTCTACTTAAGGCAAATCAACGATTTCCCAAGACCGTTTTTCGCACTCCTCTCGCAATTTATTATCAGGATTTACACCAATTGGTTTCGTGACAGCTGCTAATAAAGGTAGGTCATTTATTGAATCAGAATAAAATGTGGTATTTTTAAAATCATTAAAGTTGTTATTAAGCATCCACTCTGTAACTTTTTCTAATTTCCCCAACCCCAATGCAGGCGTATCTTTGCATTTTCCAGAATATACACCATCAATTATTTCAACCTCGGTTGCTACAATATTTTCAAAACCCAGCCTCTTGGCAATGGGATTCACAATTACAGAATTAGTAGCAGAGGCAAGTAACATGACATCGTTATTATGATGGTGCTTATGTAAAAGCCTTAAAGCATATACATTTATCATTGGTTCTATAACTGAAGACATAAATTTAGTTATAAGGCCTTCGAGATCATCTGGTTTTTTACCTTTTATTGTGGATAGAGCAAACTCAGCCCACTCATCATAATCTAAATTTCCCTCATAATACTTGTCGTAGAAGTACTGATTTTTTCTTTCATATTCATCCTTATCTACATATTCAATATCAATTAAAAAATTAATCCATGAATAATCAGAATCTCCATTAAGAATGGTATTATCTAAATCGAATATTGCTAAATTTCTTTTCATAAAATAATAATTTATACAATGATAAATGAACCAGGATATAGATTAAACGTTGGTCTAATTGTTATCAATGATAAAGGTAAATTGTTGCTATGCAAAAGAAAAAATATAGACAGTTGGCAATTTCCTCAAGGGGGTATAGATTTTGGTGAAACTCCTTTAAAAGCTTCAAAAAGAGAATTATATGAAGAGGTAGGTATAAAAAGTGGTGACGTAAAACTAATTTCTTCAACAAATGAGTGGTTTAAATATGATGTACCTCATGAAAAAAGAAAAAATCATTTTCTTAAAAAGAGTTTTAAAGGTCAAAAACAAAAATGGTTCATGTTTAAGCTTATATCTGATGTAAAAATACATTTTAAAAATGATCCAGACAATGAGTTTATTGATTTCAAATGGGTTCCATATTGGTATCCTTTATATGCTATTGTTGAATTTAAAAAAGAGGTATATCGCGCAGCTCTAAATGCACTTAGAGATGATTTTTGTAATGAAATAAACAATGATTGAAGCATTAATATTATTTGCAGCTTTAGGAATTTTTGCTGGACTCATAGCAGGAATGTTTGGTGTTGGCGGTGGGATAATCACTGTGCCTGTTTTAGTTGCCTGTTTTATCCAATATGGTTTTGAAGAAACAATTGTTATTCATATGGCTGTTGGAACATCTTTAGCTTGCATTATATTTACTGGGATATCTTCAGCGAATGCTCACAATAAAAAAGGTGCTATAAATTATGAATTCCTAAAACCAATAGCCCTAGGTATAGTGATTGGGGCATTCCTGGGGGCTTTATTCGCAGTTCAACTTAGTGGGGATATCCTTAAAATAATCATCGGAATTTTTGCTCTACTTGTTGGCATTCAAATGGGTATTAATAAAGATATACAACTAAAAGAAAGAACAAAAATAAATAAAGAGCCCTACTTTGTTGGTACTGGAATTGGATTCATGTCATCTATTTTAGGAATTGGTGGAGGAATTTTTTCTGTTCCCTATTTAAAAGCATCTGGATTATCTATGACTTCAAGCGTCGGAACATCAGCTGCATGCGGTGTACCAATAGCTATTTTTGGTGCATTTGGATATCTAATTTCTGGTGTTAATAATACACTTTTGCCACCGTTAACATTGGGCTATATTTATTTGCCAGCTGTAATTGGAATAAGTTTAACTAGTATAATTGCGGCGAAATATGGAGCGAATATTGCACATCATGTTTCTGAGAATATATTAAAGAAAATGATGGCAAGTCTTATGTTACTAATATTTGTTTATATGGTTTTTTCATGATTATAGAATTATCAGAATTTTTTAATAATCCCTCACTAATTGAGATTGGGCCATTGAAAATTCAGTACTATGCTATGACATGGCTATTGTCTGCAATTTTTATATATTTTTTTCTAAAATCTAATCAAATAATGATTGAGCTTGGACTGAATCATGAAAAAGTTAATGATCTAGTTTTTCTTTATGGTTTGTTTATTGGTGCCATGTGTGGAGGAAGAATTGGATATATGCTGTTCTACGGAACAGAACAACTTGTTAGTAATCCGATATCATTATTTTATGTTTGGCAGGGAGGCCTAAGTTTTCATGGTGGCTTAGCTGGAGTGATTGTTAGCTTCATAGTATTTGCTAAAAAAAATAATATAAGTTTTTTAAGGCTCATGGATGGAGCAGCCCTTGCAATGCCAATAGGCCTTGGTCTTGTAAGGATTGGTAATTTTCTTAATGGAGAGTTATATGGAAAGGAAACAAATGGAACCTGGGGTTTTGTTTTTCCAACAGATCCATATGGTCTTCTAAGACATCCATCTCAGTTATATGAGAGCATCGGAGAAGGTATAATTTTATTTCTTTTATTATATTGGATAAACAAGCACACAAAAATTCATGGTGTTGTTTGTTCAAGTTTCTTAATTTTATATGGATCTATAAGATTTTTTATTGAGTTTTATAGACAGCCTGATTCACATATTGGATATATCTTTTTTGATTCATTAAGTATGGGGCAGATTCTTTGTGTTCCTATGATAGTAATTGGATTTATAATGCTATTTTATTCAAGGAAAACTGCATGAAAGCTTACCTAGATTTGCTGCAACATATTTTAGAAAATGGCGAAAAGAGAGAAGACAGAACCAACACAGGCACTATTTCTTCTTTTGGCCATCAACTGTCATTTGACCTTGAGGAAGGCTTTCCTGCTGTAACAACCAAGTCACTTGCCTGGAAGGGTGTTGTATCTGAGCTTATATGGTTTTTAGAAGGGTCGAGTGATGAAAGAAGGCTTGCTGAAATAAGATTTGGCAAAAATAGAGAAGAGCTTACTGATTTAAAAAAATATTCAACCATCTGGACAGATAATGCTGACAACCAAGGCAAAGATCTGGGTTATGAAAATAATGAACTTAGAAAAGAGCTTGGCCCAGTATATGGTGTCCAGTGGAGAAATTGGGATGGGATTGATCAAATTAAGAACCTAATAACCAACCTAAAAAATAATCCTGATAGCAGAAGGCATATTTTGTCAGCATGGAATGTTGGAAAGATCGATAAAATGGCGTTACCACCTTGTCATGTGATGTCGCAATTTTATATAAGCAATGGAACTATAAGCTGTCATATGTATCAAAGAAGTGCAGATATGTTCTTAGGTGTTCCTTTTAATATTGCTAGCTATGCTTTGCTTTTGAGTATATTTGGAAAAATTTTAAATTTAACACCAAAGAAATTCGTTCACTCTTTTGGAGATGCTCATATTTATCTAAATTCTGTTGATCAAGTTAAAGAACAAATATCAAGAGAACCTTTTAAAGCCCCAAAATTAATTTTGCCAGAACTTAGTTCGCTAGAAGATCTTTCTTCATGCTCAATTGATGACTTTGTGCTTGAGGAATACAAGCATCATCCTGCAATCAAGGCAAAAATGGCTGTCTAACAATGCGTATAATTTCTCACTTAGTTGCAATATCTAATAACAATGTTATTGGTGTTAATAATGATTTGCCATGGAACTTAAAAGATGATCTTGCACATTTTAAGAAATATACATTAAACAAAGTAATAATCATGGGCAGAAAAACATTTGAATCCATAGGAAGACCCCTGCCCAATAGAAAAAATTATGTTATCTCAAGAACATTAAAAGATATTCCAGGTGTATTTATTTTTGATAATCTTGAAAGTGCTATTTTAAGTGCTGAAGAAGAAAATAAAAAAATGGGCATTGAAAATGAAATTATCATTATTGGAGGGGGTTATCTATTTAATGAAACAGCCTCCTCAATGAATAAACTAGTAATTACAAGAGTAGATTGTGATATTGAGGGTGATATATTTTATCCAGATCTTGATTTATCTGGTTGGAAGCTTGTTAAAACAGAGTCTTATAAAAAAGACATAAACAACGATTATGATTTTAAAATTGAAGAATATGTAAATCTATGACTGGCTTTGAATGTAGTCTCTTCTAAGAGCTAAATTTTTAACCCTTACTTCTTCATTTTCTGTATATTTGATCCAGTTATTTGCAGTAGTTTTTACTTTTTTATCTTTATCTCTAGCTGCAATTCTAAATTCTTTTTTTGCATCTTCAAATTTCTGAAGTTCAAAATATGCTTGTCCAAGTGTTAAATGAACTTGAGACAATTTGTCAATTTTTCCCTTTTTTAAACCCTTTTTAATTGAATCTACAGCTTCATTCAACTTATCTTCTGCAAGGTATAAATTCCCTAGCAAAACATATGACTTGCCATCTTTGGAAAGCTTTGCAGCTTGCTCTAGGACAGGTATAGCTTTGTCTATTTCTTGTGCCATTCTCCATGAGTCAGCAAGAAGTTTTAGATTCTTTTCATTGCTTCGAACAACCGGACCAGTCTTCTCAACTTTAGTCTCTTTTCCAGTATTTTTATCTACAACAGTTTCAGTATATGTAACGATTTTCTTTTGGCCTGAAACTAAAACTTGTGCAGCCCAATATGGATTCTGGTTTAATAATAATAATTGGGCCAATGCTAAATATTCTGATTCTTTATCTAAAAAATCTTTGGCATGTGCCGCTTTCAATGTAATCATGTAATCCTTTTCTCTACCAAGTTGGCCGTATGTTCCACCTAATTGGATAAAATAAAGTTTTTTTGGATAAAGATTAACTAGTATTTCATATATATCGAGCTGTTGTAATAATGCATTCTTTGGTCCAATTTGCTGCTTTAGCTCAGAAATACAAGCTGCTAACATTACATACCAATTTTCTTTTGGCTTATAGCCCTCTTCTTCAGACATTGAAATCGCAGTCTTTAATGAAGACATTGACTTGTTATAATTTCCAACTTGAAAATAGGCTTGCCCTAACAATGACCATGATTGGGCTGTGACTTCTTCGACCTGATCCATCCATTCAAGCAGCAATTCAATACCCTTTTTATAATTTTCTTGCACCATGTTTAATTGAGCAAGTGTAAAAATCGCTGCATTTCTTATTGGCAAAGTTACCTCTTCTTCATTGATAACATTTTCATAAGCTTGCATGGCCTGGGTATATTTACCTTCAGTAAAGTAAACATATCCCCACGAATTCCACATTACTGAACGATCATAACTCTTAAGATTTGCTTGATCATTTCTTAGTTCATTAAGAATTTCTAACACGGTTTCCATATCTGGAGCTGGCTCGCCCTTATCATCAACAACTTCAAGAGCTTCATAAACCTTTGCCATTTTTTTTGCAGTCTTGGTTTGAAGAGCTCTAGCTTTTTTATACTTAACTTCTTTTTTGGCATTATCTGATGACTGCGCTTCAATGAAACTTGAAGGAAAAGAAAATGCAAAAGCC
This sequence comes from Pseudomonadota bacterium, assembly GCA_010024215.1. Classification (GTDB taxonomy): domain Bacteria; phylum Pseudomonadota; class Gammaproteobacteria; order Magnimaribacterales; family D2472; genus SCGC-AAA076-P13. The sequence continues at coordinate 17,114 of RGHK01000003.1, forward strand.
AAAATGACAAATAAATATATAATCTTGTTCATTTTCATTATGTTACCCTTCATCAGCCATTATGAATGTAAACCTATGGAGAACTCCCTCAACAGAGGTTGCTTTACCATCTACAATCTTAGGTTTGTACTTTAATTTTAGCGCAGCTCTTGCTGACGCGCTATTAAATAATGTACAAGGTCTCATTTCTTCTTCAGGTCCTTCTGGATCACCACAATAACCCTCTATAGCCTTAGCATCTTCAACAGTTCCTGATTCAGTAATAGTAAATGAGACTATTGAGAAGCCCTCTGTACCTCTTTCTTGAGCTCTTCTTGGATATATTGGCTGAACCTTGAATAAAGGTATATATTCTCCATCTCTAAAAAAAGAGCCTCCGGCTTTAAAATTTGCTTTTGGTTTTGCGATAGAAACATCTATACCTGTTAAAGGTTGTAAATCTAATTCAGGTTGTGCAATATCTTCTGGTTGTTCTTCTGGTTTTTCTGGCTTTTCAACCTCAGTCATAAAAGTATCAATCTGCCTTTCCGGCATTACAATATCAGCTAATTTTACTGAAGTGTCCTCCTTCATCCCACTATCACCTAAGGATATAAGAACAACCATTACAAAAAATAAACCAGTTGTAATAATTACTGATAAACCTATACCTGCAGCATATTTATTTGCATTAAAAGCCTGATTATATAAAGACCGAATTGGATTAAATACAGATTTTATTGCTGCAACTACTTGATCCATAATTGATTATTTTGGTTCAGATGCAAGAGAAATAGCATTTACACCAGCTTCTCTGGCACCATCCATTACCTTGATTATTGTGTCTGCCATAGCTTTTTCATCTGCTTGTATAACAACAGAACCCTGAGGGTTATCAGCTAAAAGCTTAACAACATTTGCTTTAACCTGGCGAACATCAATTCTTCTACCATCCATCCAAACCTCACCAGTTGGACCTACTGCTATTAATATTGCAGCGTTTTCTTGTGTTTCAGCAGTATCTGAATCAGGTCTATTTATTTCAAGACCAGGCTCTTTAATAAAATTAGCTGTAACAATAAAGAAAATTAACATGATGAAAACAACATCAAGCATAGGTGTTAAATTTATTTCATCATTTTCTTCTTGTACTGCGCTTGTAATGGCATTTCGTCTCATAATATACCTCTAAATTTCTCTTTTTATTAAGTCATTAAGTGCTGATTCGTGCTGCTTGCTCCTGCTTGTCAGGTATATAGCTGCAAAAGAGCCAGATAAAGCTGTTACCATGCCAGCCATAGTTGGAAGTGTAGCTTTTGAAACTCCCCCAGCCATAGCTCTGGCATCACCACCGCCATTAAATGCCATAACTTGGAATACCTCAATCATTCCGGTTACGGTTCCTAATAGACCCAATAAAGGTGCTAGCACTATACATGTTTGAATAATGCTAATATTTTTATTAATTTCCATCTTTGCCTGCGACATCATTTTTTCTCTGATTTGAAGTGCATGCCAAGACTTTTTATCTGTTCTAGCATTCCATTTATTTACTAGCTCAGATACATATATTTCATGAGCATGAGATAAGTACCATATCCTTTCAAAAATCATGCCCCACATAAAAAATACAAGTAGTGCTATTAACCAGAGAACATTTCCGCCCTGTTCCATAAAGTCTCTTATGGATGACAGGGCTTCTGTAAATGCAAATAGCATAAATTAATACCTACTTATTAGATTCCGCTCTTTCAGCAAGAATTCCAGTACTTTGCTCTTCAAGAATACCTATAATGCCTCTGGCAGAGGATTGGGTAAACGAATGAAGCAAACTAGTTGGAATAGCGACCAATAATCCTAAAACAGTTGTGACAAGCGCTTGCGATATACCGCCAGCCATTAATTTTGGATCGCCTGTTCCATATAATGTAATCATTTGGAATGTCACAATCATACCTGTAACAGTTCCAAGCAATCCAGCTAATGGTGCTATCACTGAAATAATCTTAATAAACCCAATACCTTGTTCGATAGCAGGTCTCTCTGCCATTATAGCTTCAGCAAGCTTAAGCTCTAATGTATCAATATCTCTATCAAAATTATCTTTGCCGACCTTGAGAACTCTTCCAAGCGGATTAGATGAGTCTGCTGCTTCTTGCTCGGCTTGCTTTCTTACAGCATTACCAATCATATATAAGCTATACAATTTGTAGAATGCAAATAAGACAGCAATGATACCGACAGCAATAATTGCATAACCAACTTCTCTACCCTGTTGAGCTCTCTCTAAAAGAGAAGGTGTTTGAATTAGGTTTGCTAATAAGCTTCCTCCAGTTGGTCCTGTGGGATCAACACCAAATTTAACTTGCTCACCGACAGATGCATCACCTATTTTGCTGGCTGTCTTGGTATATCTTCCAGCAGGCTGTCTTGGTAAGAACGCATATTGACCTTTTGATGAGGCATATTCTAAGTACTTTCCATCACAGACAGCATTAAATAGTCCAACTCTTGTAACATTACATTCTGAAGTTTCTCCATCTACATCAATAACATTTGTAGTAAATGAAACTACCTGACCACTAGCTACCATCTCTCTTTGAAGTTCATACCAAAGACCTTCAATTTCTCTGATTGTTGGTAACTCAGTTGTTTCAGACATTTTACCGGTTAAGTCATTTAAGAACTTAACTCTATCTTGACCATATTCAGCACCAGTAAGAGAGCCTGAAAATTGAACTGCAGCCTCACCAGCCGAACTTTGAAGATGACCAAATAGTTCTACTAATGATCCTAGCTCTTTTTGATATGCCTCTTCTTTTACTCTTAGAATTTCTTCATTCTTTTTATATTCAGCTTCTAAAGTATCAGCTATTTTTTCTTGTCTGGCCAATTCTCTTTTTTCAGCCGCAAGAATCGATGCTTGCTTATTCTTATTAGCCATAAAACTTTGTTCTCTTTGAGAATTTGCGGCTTGTTCTTGAGTTTTACCCTCTTTAACAAGGGCTAATAAAGCTTCAACGGTTGATACTTCAACAACCTCTTCAGCTGCATCTTGTGCAGAAACAAGACCACTTAATAGAATTAATAAGGCAGGTATAAAATATAAATTTTTCATTACACTTCTCCTTTAATTACAGGCATCAGCAACATATCTGTTGGTGCAAGTTTTTTAGCCATTCTAATTCCATCTCTAATTGGCTTTCTATATGATCCAGGAAGCTCATCCCATGAACCAGTTTCATTATTCCATCTGCCGCTAGATTGCTCATCTTTTGTCTGATAGAACATTCCTATTCTTCCAATAACAAGAATATTAACTACTGTCCCATCATCAAGAGCACTCTCATAGGTATCAATTTTTCTTCCGTATTCAGCTTCAATATTGTATGCCTCAAGGACCTGTCTAACTTGCTCTGAAGCTGTTACCTTTGGTTTAGCTAGAGAAGATCTAACTAAATCAATTCTATTTTGTCTTTCTTCTATCCTGAAGGGAGTATCAAGAGCAATAAAAGACTCTAAGCTTTCTAGCATTCTTTGAGCCAATGGTGGAATTTGTCTTTGCATAACAACCACTTGTACCAATTGATCATCTAGCTTGTCCATTAAGTCAAGCTGAGCTTGAATTTGAATTCTTTTTTGTTCATTGTAAAGTTTAAGGCCTTCGACCTGTTTAGAAACAGCCTTCCACTCATTAACAATTTTATCTGTTTGTCTTTCTGTTGTATCTATTCTTTCTTGTGACTTAGCAGATAATGCTTGATTATCTCTTCCAACCTCTAGAACACTTTCCATGTCTGATGAGTTAAGTACACCTGAAATAGAGACAATCATGCACAAGTGCATTAATTTAGATTTACTTTTCATAAATATCTCCCTAAAAGTTTGACCATGTTACCATGATAGATAAATAATTAAACTTTTTTGAAGTTTTTTACTTATCATTTTATGTATTATTTTTTACT
>RGHK01000021.1 GCA_010024215.1 Pseudomonadota bacterium
TGCCAACCATGTAAAAAGCCTGTTCTGGTAGATGATCATAATCACCATTTAATATGCCTTTAAATGCTTTAATAGTATCTTCCAAAGAAACATACTTGCCTGGTGTTCCTGTAAATATTTCGGCAACAAAGAAAGGCTGTGATAAGAATCTTTGGGCCTTTCTAGCTCTTGCGACCAGCCCCTTATCTTCTTCGGATAACTCGTCCATACCAAGAATAGCGATGATATCTTTGAGCTCATTATATCTTTGAAGAATCTTCTGGACTCCCAGTGCAACCTCATAATGCTCTTCACCAACGACAAATGGATCAAGCTGTCTACTTGTTGAATCTAATGGATCAACTGCAGGGTAAATACCAAGCTCTGAGATTTGTCTTGAAAGCACAACTGTTGCATCTAAGTGAGCAAATGTTGTAGCAGGAGATGGATCAGTTAAGTCATCAGCCGGAACATATACCGCCTGAATTGAAGTTATAGATCCAGTAGTTGTAGATGTAATCCTTTCTTGAAGAGCTCCCATTTCTTCAGCAAGAGTAGGCTGATATCCCACAGCTGATGGCATTCTTCCTAAAAGCGCTGACACCTCAACACCAGCAAGTGTATAACGATAAATATTATCAATAAATAATAAAACGTCTTTTCCTTCATCCCTAAAGCTTTCAGCCATAGTCAAGCCAGTAAGAGCAACTCTTAATCTGTTTCCTGGAGGCTCGTTCATTTGTCCATAAACCATAGCAACTTTGGATTCGCTAAGGTTGTCTATATTAACAACACCAGACTCTTGCATTTCATAATAGAAATCGTTTCCTTCTCTGGTTCTCTCTCCAACACCGGCAAAAACTGAAAGACCTGAATGTTGTAAAGCAATGTTATTAATAAGCTCCATCATGTTTACGGTCTTACCAACACCAGCACCACCAAATAATCCGATTTTTCCACCCTTAGCAAACGGACACATTAAGTCAATAACTTTAATTCCTGTTTCAAGTACGTCATTGGATGCTGATTGATCTGTGTAACTAGGTGGTTTTCTGTGAATTGGCATTTTTTCTTTTTCACCAATTGGTCCTTTTTCATCAATTGGATTACCCAAAACATCAACAATTCTTCCAAGTGTTTCTGGCCCAACTGGAACAGATATTGGCGCATTGGTTCTTGATGCGGTTAAACCTCTTTTTAAACCTTCGGTGGCACCCATAGCAATTGTTCTTACAACACCATCACCTAGTTGTTGTTGAACCTCAAGGGTTGTTCCACTGTCATCAACTATTAAAGCTTCATATACCTTTGGGATATTATCTTTGTCGAACTCGACATCGATAACAGCTCCAATAATTTGTGTCACTATTCCATTGCTCATAATTTACTCCTTAAACCGCTGCTGCGCCTCCAACTATCTCAGAGAGCTCTTGAGTGATAGCTGCTTGTCTTACGTTGTTATATAAAAGTTCTAATTCTTTAATTAAGTCACCAGCATTATCTGTAGCATTTTTCATTGCTATCATTTTTGCTGCTTGCTCACATGCATTGTTTTCAATTACTGCCTGATAAACTACTGATTCTATGTATCTTGTTAATAGTCCATCAAGTAGCTCTTTAGCTTCTGGCTCATAAATGTAGTCCCATTGTGAGGGAGCTGCCTCATCTCTTTCCTCTGGTGAAAGTGGAATTAGCTGCTCAACATTAGGTTTTTGCGTCATGGTGTTTACAAAACCGTTAGAGCATAAATAAGCCTGATCAATATCTCCATTTTTATGCATATCTAAAACTACTTTTGTTAGACCTATAAGGTCATCAGGATTGGGTTTGTCGCCTAGCTTTTCTGCAACAGCAATAACTTGACCACCAACACTTTTGAAAAACCCTGTTGCTTTTGTTCCTATGAGAGCAAAACATGACTCTATACCCTGTTCATTAAGTTCTGCTGATTTGGCAATAACCTGTTTAAAAAGATTTATGTTTAGCCCTCCACACAAACCTTTATCAGAGGACACTACAATAAAGCATGCTTTTTTTGGGGTTCTTTCTTCGTAGAAAGGATGTGGATACTCGGAGTTTGCTAGAGCAACATGAGAAATTACATCTTTTATTTTTAAAGAATACGGTCTGCCTTCAAGCATAGTATCTTGAGTTTTCTTCATCTTGCTAGCAGCAACCATCTCCATGGCTGAAGTAATTTTTTGCGTGCTTTTTATGCTCGCAATCTGCTTTCTTACTTCTTTTGTGTTGGCCATCTTCTTTTAATAAGTTTGTGTTTTCTTAAAGTCTTCAACTAACTCTTTGAATTGATTTTCAATATCTTCATTCCAATCGCCTGTTGAATTTATTTGTTGTTCTAGATCACCCTTTTCCGAAGTTAGATAGGAATGAAGTGCTGATTCAAAATCTAGTATTTTTTCAACCTCAACATCAGCCATATAGCCTCTATCTGCAGCAAACAAACTAAGGGCTTGTTGTGCAACACTCATTGGCGCATATTGTTTTTGTTTTAGCAGTTCTGTGAACGCTTTTCCGTTAGCTAATTGTTGCTTGGTTGCGTCATCTAAATCTGATGCGAATTGAGAGAAAGCAGCAAGCTCTCTATATTGAGCCAAAGCTGTTCTAACCCCACCAGCAAGTTTTTTCATTATTTTTGTTTGAGCTGAGCCGCCAACCCTTGAAACTGAAAGTCCAGGATTGATTGCGGGCCTAATACCTGAATTAAACAATTCGGTTTCTAGATAAATCTGACCATCAGTAATAGATATAACGTTTGTTGGAACGAATGCAGATACGTCGCCTGCCAAAGTCTCAATAATAGGAAGGGCTGTTAATGACCCTGTTTTTCCCTTTACCTTTCCGCCTGTAACTTGCTCAACATAATCTGCGCTTACTCTTGCAGCCCTCTCTAAAAGTCTTGAGTGTAGGTAGAAAACATCACCTGGGTATGCTTCCCTTCCTGGAGGCCTTTTTAGAAGTAGTGAAACTTGTCTATATGCAACAGCCTGCTTTGAAAGATCATCATAAACAATAAGAGCGTCTTCACCCTTATCTCTAAAATACTCACCCATCGTACATCCAGCATATGCAGATAAATATTGCATTGGCGCTGGGTCAGCTGCAGTAGCTGAAACAACAATTGTATGCTCCATAGCACCATACTCTTCAAGCTTTCTAACAACATTGGCTACAGTAGATTGCTTTTGTCCAATAGCAACATATATACACTTTATTCCGGTGCCTTTTTGATTGATTATTGCATCAATCGCGACCGCTGTTTTGCCAGTCTGTCTGTCTCCAATAATTAATTCCCTTTGTCCTCTACCAATTGGAACCATGGCATCAACAGCCTTAAGACCTATTTGAACTGGTTGATCAACAGATTGACGAGCTATAACACCAGGAGCAACAACCTCAACGGGCATATTCTTTTCAGCTTTTATTTCACCCTTACCATCAATTGGATTTCCGAGAGTATCAACAACTCTTCCTAATAGAGACTCTCCAACTGGAACTTCTAAAACCTTGCCGGTACAAACAGCTCTTTGACCCTCAATAATTTCAAGATAATCTCCAAGCACAACAGCACCAACTGAATCTTGCTCTAGGTTAAGAGCCATGCCTTTTGTTCCGTTATCAAACTCAATAACCTCACCATACATAACATCGCCCATACCATGTATTCTTACAATACCGTCGGAGACGCTAACTACGATTCCTTCGTTTTTTCTTTCTGCAGAAAGATCAAGACCAGCAATTTTTTCTTTTAGTACGCTGGAAATTTCTGATGGATTTAATTGGCTCATATTTTCACCTTAAAAATTTAATTGATTAACAAGTTTATTGACCTTTCCCCTTATAGAAAGATCTAATGTTTCGTCGCCTATCTTTATAGATAAGCCGCCCATCATATTTGGGTCTTTTGAAAAATATACATTGGCGTCTTTACCATATGTAGACTTAATTTTTTCTACTATATGGTCTTTTGCCTCACCACTAGGCTCGACAGCAACAAAAACTTCAACTGATTTTTGTTTTTTATGCTTTTCAAGAAGGTCTTTGTAAATATCATATATTGGTTGTAATAAATTTAAGCGTTTGTTTTCGGCTAAAATTGAAAGGAGTTTTTTTGACGTTTCTGAAACGCTTTCATCAAACAAATTCATTAATATATCTACTATTTCTTTTCTTGATAAAACCGGATTTTCTATGGTTTTTGTAACCCCTTCTTCTTGAGATGCTATGGCCATTGTTTTAAGCTCATCGGCCATTGTATCTAAGTTATTAGATTCATTAGCTGCAGCAAATAATGCTTTGGCATATGGTCTTGCAAGTGGGGTTAATTCAATCACAGTCTAAAGTTCCTCGGCTGCTTTTTTTAGAATAGCCTCATGTTTTTCTTTTGAGATTTCATCTCCAAGAATCTTTTGAGTGGTATCTATAATGATATCTGACATTTGTTGTCTGAGATCTTCTTTTGCCTTATTGGTTTCATTTTCTATATTTGCAAAAGCAGATGCCATAATTTTCTCTGCCTCAGTATTAGCTTTTGTTGTTGCGTCAGCAACTATTTGGGATGCTCTCGCGTTTGCTTTTTCAAGAATCTCCGCTGCCTCTGTTTTGGCTTGGCTTAACTCTTTTTCAAAAGCTAGTTTTGCTTCTTCTAGAGAATCATCAGCTTTTTTGGCAGCCTCAAGACCGTCCGATATCCTTTGTTCTCTTTCTTGCATTGTGGCCAAGATTTGCGGATATACATACTTCCAGCAAATAGCTACAAAAACAATCATAACAACTGCTTGAGCAAGTAAGGTAGCGTTAATATTCATATTTTTTTGTTCTTATATTTAATTTATATTGCAAATAACATGTACATACCAAGGCCAACCCCAATCATTGGAACCGCGTCAGTTAGGCCCATCATAAGGAAGAACTGTCCACGAAGCATTGGTATTAATTCTGGTTGTCTTGCTGCTGCCTCAATAAATTTGCTGCCCAAAACACCCACACCAATACCAGCACCAATTGATGCAAGGCCCATGGTAATTCCTGCTGCTAAAATACTATATTCCATTTTTTTCTCCTTTAAAGTAGAGGACTAATGTTCCTCTGTTTCATGTGCCATTGCTAAATAAGCAATGGTCAACGCCATAAAAATAAATGCCTGCAATGCCACAATTAAAATGTGGAAAAGCGCCCAAACTAAATGCAGTCCAAAACCCAAAACCCCAATAGGAACACTGCTAAAAAACAACATCAATGCTATTAATATAAAAATCATTTCTCCAGCATATAAGTTACCAAAAAGCCTTAGGCCCAATGAAATAGGCTTGGCAATAAAATTAACCATTTCTAACACAAAGTTAACAGGTATGAGCCATTTGCCAAAAGGGTGCAGGGTTAGTTCTGCTATAAAGGCTTTTGGGCCTTTAACTGTAATGCTGTAGTAAATTGTAAGCACAAAAACTGCAAAAGCCATTCCTAAGGTTATATTTGGGTCCGTTGTTGGCACAACCTTAAAATAAAATGATTCTGGTCCGGTAATCCAGCTTACACTATCGCCCGCAACAGCATATGCTATATGTCCAGCTAAAACTGGCAAAAAGTCTACAGGGACCAAATCCATTAAGTTCATTAATAAAATCCAAACAAAAACTGTTAAAGCTAGTGGCGCTATAAGTGTATTTTTTACTGACCCAAAAAGAGATTGAACGTTGTCTTCAACAAACTCTATACACATTTCTACAAAATTTTGTAAGCCCTTTGGAGCAACATCTGATCCTTTGTTTTTAGACATCCCTCTTTTAAATAAAAATAGAAAAATGCCGCCAAGAAAAACAGACCAAAACAAAGAATCAACATGGAAAGCCCAAAAACCCATTTTATCAACCATGTATGGATCACAAGTCCAAAAAGATTTATAGATACCAGCTTCCTCATTCATTCCAACATGGCCACATGTGAGATTGGTTAAATGATGGTCTATATAAGATTCTGTAGTTAGTTCTTTTGCCATTATGTGGTTATTTCTTGAGTTTTAATAAAAATCGCGGGGTTAATAGTTGTATTAATTAATATAAGGGTGAACATTGTGACTATGAATGCTTCTTGCATATATGTTCCAACGAAAACCAGGGAAATAACAAACAAAGCCCATTTTATTGACCAGTTGTAAGCAACATTTATTCCAACACCTGATATTTTTGATCCAGCATAATAGGCTGAAGATATTAAACACAGGTATAGGGTTGCAACTAATATAAAATATGCATTGGCCAAGGTTCCTGCGATCGCTAGAAAGAGATAAATTATCGAAGTTGCTTTGTTTCTAAGCAGTATGTTTTGAAGGCTTTTCAAAAGATTGTGTTGTTCTGTTATTTTAATGCGGTGAATTATAGAAATTTATGCTCTTTTAAACAAGTTGTTTTCATTTTAAATTGAAAGTTTTTTACGGTTTATTTTTTAAGTTTTGCTATTATGTTTTCGAGCTCATCAGCGGTGTTATAGGTTATAACAACTTTTCCTGTTTTTTTGTTTTTGGCCTCTATCTCAACCTTGTGGCCAAAGCCTTCAGACATTTCCTGTTCAACAATTAAAAGGTCTGTGTCTTTTGTGGTTTTTGTTTTTAGATTGTTTTTCTTTTTTGTTGATGATTGGTTGCTTAAATCTTTAACCGTTAATTTGTTTTTAACAATGTTTTCTGCTGCTTTTATGGCCTCTTGTTCATCTAAAGATGCTAGTAGTTTTGCGTGACCTTTTTCAATTTGTCCGGAAGACAGCATGTCTAATACTTTTGTTGGCAGCGTTAAAAGCCTAAGCGAGTTAGCAATAGTGCTTCTTGCTTTGCCTGTTGCGGATGCGACCTCGTCCTGTGTTAAACCAAACTCTCTTTTTAACCTGTCGTAGCCCCTTGCTTCTTCAACAGCATTTAAATCTTCTCTTTGAAGATTTTCAATTAATGCAGATTCTAGTGCATCTTGATCTTTTTTTTGATCGATAATACACGGTATTGTTTTAAGGTTTGCGGCTTTAGATGCTCTAAGCCTTCGCTCTCCTGCAATTACCTCATATTTATTAAGACCAACCTCTCTTACAAGGATTGGTGAAATAACTCCATGGTTTTTAATTGAGTTTGTGAGCTCTGAGAGCTTCTCAGAATCAAAGTTTGTTCTTGGTTGAAACCTTCCAGGGTTAATATCTTTTAAATCGACCTCTTTAATTGTTTGTTGGTTTTTTTTGTCAGTTGAACCAAGCAGGGCGTCTAGTCCCCTGTTTAAAGTTTTATTATCTTCAGACATATTCGACTTTCCTTATTAACTCTCCTGCTAGCGCAAGGTATGCCTTCGCCCCGTAAGAGGTTGGCATATATTTTACACCAGATAGGCCGTGGCTTGGCGCCTCCGCCAATTTTATATTTCTTGGAATAAGTGTATTGAAAACAAGAGTGGAAAAGTGTTTTTCAAGTTCATCAGAGACCTCTTTTGCTAAATTATTTCTCATATCAACCATTGTTCGTATTATGCCGATCACCCTGTTATTTGTAAGGCTTTTATCAGAAAGAGTTTTAATTGTTTGCATTAATCCTGCGACGCCCTCTAAAGAATAGTATTCGCATTGAAGCGGTATTAATGTTCCAGATGCTGCGAACAGCGCCTCAATTGTTAGTTGGTTTAGGGTGGGTGGGGTGTCAATGATCGTATAGTCGTATTCGTCTTCTATTTTTTTTAATTCTAGCTTTAAAAAACTTTGTTTGCTCTCCTCTCTAATACCAACATCTAGGGCTATTAGGTTTTGGTCACCTGGTAGAACATGGTATTCATCAGCTGTTTTGTATATGCACTCTCTTATATCTTTGTTATTAAAAAAAACATCGTAAAGCGTGTTGGGGTTTTTTTCTTCTATTCCTGTTGCTGTGGTTGCGTTTCCTTGAGGGTCTAAATCAATTAAAAGAACCTTTCTTTTTGTCGCTGAAAGACTTGAGGCAAGGTTTACAGCGGTGGTTGTTTTGCCAACACCCCCTTTTTGGTTTGCTATCGCTATTATTTTATTCACGTCTTTTTATTTCAACTAAATGTCTTTCGTATTTTTTATTTACCAGTTTGATTATTTCATACTTATATTTGTTTGTGTCTATTGGTGCCAGTTCTTCTTCTATTTTTTCTATTTTGCCTTTAAGCAAAACATAGCTGCCACCCTTTTTTAGGTTGTTTTTTGTTAGGTCAATTATGTTTTGGGTTGAAGAAAAGGCTCTTGCTGTTATCAGCGAATACTCTTTCAGGTTGTTGTTTTTTTTAAGTGTTGTATTTAAAACTTTTGTGTTTTTTAGACTTAAGAGGTCTATGGTTTTGTTTAAAAAATAGCATTTTTTTTGGCTTTTTTCTAAAAGGTCTATATGTGCTTCTGGTTTAATAATAGAGGCTATTATTCCTGGAAAACCCCCGCCAGAACCAAGGTCTAAGACGCTTGAGTGCTTGTCTATTTTTTTAGTAAGCGGAATACAATCTAGAACATCTTTTTCAATTATTTCATCTAAGCTTTTTCTTACAAAAATGTTGTGTTTTTTATTAAATGTTAGGGCTTCTTCAATAAATAGATTAATTTTTTGTTTTTGTCCTTCAGACAAATCTTTATGCATTGGTTTTTTTTAATTCTTGTTTTTTGATGTTTATTAGAATTAGGTTTATTGCTGCCGGGGTAACCCCTTCTATTCTCGCCGCTGATCCAATTGTTTCTGGTTCTGACCTTAAAAGCTTCTCGACAACCTCATTAGAAAGCCCTGCTATTGATTTGTAGTCTATGTCTTTTGGTATTGGTTTGTTGTTTTGTTTTTTATTTTTGTTTATTTCTCTTTGTTGTTTTTCTATGTAGCCTTTATATTTGATTTCTGTAGAGGCTCTATTAAATAGCTCTTTTTCTATCCCGCTTAATTTAAGTAGTTTTTTTTCGTCAACATCTGGCCTGGCTAAAATTGTTGCGATGCTTTTCTTTTCGTCTAGGTTAATTGTTTTATTATTTTTATCTTTAAACGTTTTTATTTTTGTTTTTTCTAAAACACTGGAAACAAATTCTTTATATTTTTTTTCTTTTTCTTCGAACTCTTTATACCTGTTATTGCTTACAATCCCTAGCTCAAATGCTTTTTTGATAAGCCTTTGTTCTGCGTTGTTTTGTGAGAGCAATAACCTGTGTTCTGCCCTGCTGGTAAACATTCTATAGGGTTCTGTTATTCCGTGGTTTGTTAAGTCATCTACAAGAACGCCAATATAAGACTCTTCTCTTTTTAAAACAAAAATATCTTTTTTCTTTATGGCCTGTGCTGCATTTATGCCTGCTATTAAACCTTGAGCCGCCGCTTCTTCATAACCGGTTGTTCCGTTGATTTGACCTGCTAAATAAAAATCATTTAAAAATTTAGTTTCTAGGCTTTTTTTGTTTGCTCTTGGGTCAATGAAGTCGTACTCAACAGCATATCCATATTCTGTTATTTCTGCATTCTCCATACCTGAGATAGATAATATGAATTCTTTTTGCGCTTCTTTGGGAAGGCTTGTTGAAATCCCGTTAGGATATATCAAGTCAACCCCTATTCCCTCTGGCTCAATAAAAATCTGGTGGCTTTCTTTTGAACTAAACTTATAAACCTTGTCTTCTATGGAGGGGCAATATCTAGGTCCAATGCCAGAAATGTTCCCTGAGTACATCGCTGAAAGATGTGTATTGTCTGCTATCACTTTGTGGGTTTTTTTGTTGGTTCTGGTTATGAAACAAGGTAGTTGTTTTTGATGTTTTTTTACCTCCCTTGTTAACGACATAAAGGGTGTTGGTTTTTCACCTGGTTGCTCTTCCATAACAGACAGATCAAGACTAGAAAATTTGATTCTCGCTGGGGTTCCGGTTTTTAATCTTCCCATCGGGAGTTTTAAATCATATAGTTTTTTTGAAAGCGGTATTGATGAGCCATCTCCAACCCTTCCGCCCTGGGTTGCCTCTGAACCTGTATACATAATACCGTTTAAAAATGTTCCGGTTGTTAGGATTGTTTTTTGAGCCAAAATCGTTTGGTTTTTGGTAATAACACCTTTAACCGAATTGTTTTTTATTAAAAGGTCTTCGACCTCGCCTTCAATAATTTCAATATCGGTTTTAGATAGAATTTTTTGAATCCCTTTTTTATACAAGTCTCTATCACATTGAACACGTAGAGCTTGAACAGCATCCCCTTTTCTTGTGTTTAAGGTTCTGTATTGAATACCAGACATATCAGTTGCTATTGGCATAATCCCGCCCATAGCATCTATTTCTCTTACAATATGTGATTTGCCAAGGCCACCAATCGCTGGATTGCATGACATTTGACCAATTTTATCTTTTTCAAATGTTATTAGCGCACAACTCAAACCGCTTCTAAAAACTGCATGAGCTGCCTCAACCCCGGCATGACCACCACCAACAACAATTACATCAAACTTATCCATATAATTAATAAATCAATAATATCTATATTATATACTTATTGTTATTTCTATTAGTGTGCTTGCTTTTTGTTAAAAAGTCT
>RGHK01000201.1 GCA_010024215.1 Pseudomonadota bacterium
TAAACCATCAAGAAATAATCCTGGGGTAAGCCACGAAAATGGTTCTGTAGAAAAAAGCCATGATACATTCAAACAGGCAGTTAACCAGCATTTACTGTCAGGACTTCCGCAAAATAGATGAAAATAGAGTATATAAGTGTTAATTTAGTAGTTTAAGAAAATTAGTTTATAAAACAAAATGATTACCAGAATAGACTACTGCCAGTATTTATTATCGAGCCAGACAAATTATACTATTACAAATTTTGCCAATCATGTGGAAGGTTTAAGTGATGATAAAGTAAGAAGGTATTTAGCAAGTGCTAAATTATCACCGAGGTTGATATGGGAGCACGGTAAAGAGGAGATTATCTTGAGTGCTAACGGCAAGTTGCTGTTTGACGACAGCGTATTAGATAAAAGTTATTCGAATAATATAGATGAAGTCAGGTATCAATATAGCGGCAATGCTAAGGAAGTAATAAAAGGCATAGGTGTTGTGACCTGTGTTTATGTTAATCCTGAAGAGAATAAGTTTTGGATAATAGATTATAGGATATTTAATCCAGATAAAGACGGTTTAACTAAAATAGACCACGTTAAAGAAATGCTGCGTAATGCTCATTACAGCAAAAAGCTTGTATTTAGCGCGGTACTTATGGATAGTTGGTACGCGACAACCTCAATTCTACTTCAAATAGAGACTATCGGTAAATATTATTATTGTCCTATCAAAAGTAATCGTTTGGTAGACGATAGCAAAGGTAATAAGGCTTACTGTAGAGTTGATTCTTTGGATTGGAGTACTGATGATATTAGCAACGGTAAGATTATTAAGATTCATAAATTTCCTAAGGATCATAAAGTGAAATTATTCAGAGTAACTGTTTCTACCAACAGAACTGACTATGTCGTAACAAACGACATGACTCAAGATTCGCTTGAAGCTGTACAAGAAGAGTATGACTTGAGGTGGAAAATTGAGGAATTTCATCGTGAGGTTAAGCAAGTAACTGGTATCGAAAAATGCCAATGTAGAATAGGCAGAATACAAAGAAATCATATAGCTTGCGCTATAATGGTCTGGAATTGTCTAAAAAAAGTTGCAAATGCTAGTTCTGTAACCGTTTATCAAGTAAAAAGCGGGTTGTTGCGAAATTATTTGATACAGGAGCTAAGGGTTCCAAAAGTACGTTTTGCGTAAGTCCTGATTAGAATAGCTTTCAAAAAAGAAAAAGAATGCTAGATATAAACAGAATCCTTAGATCTAATCGTCAAATGAAGGCGTTGACTGGAATGAATATTATTGAATTTGAATTATTAGTTCCAAGAATTGATGACTCTATATCATTAAATATATTGTCAAAAAAAGTTAGAAAAAGAAAAGCAGGAGGTGGTAGAAAAGGAGTTTTAAACTCAATAGAGTTAAAGTTATTTTTTATCTTATTTTACTTAAAAGTATACCCAACTTATGATTTAGCATCTGCTATT
>RGHK01000202.1 GCA_010024215.1 Pseudomonadota bacterium
GATTCATAGGGTTGACCCATGACAGTTGGAAACTCTAGTTGTGTTTGCGTAGTATTTTGCATGATAAACACTATATAGTGTAAGGTTAAGAGCCTATTAATACAACATATAGTATCTTTTAAGGTTTTTTTAATTACTGTGGCTAATCTAGAAAAAGACAAAAAAAATTATTGTAATAAATTAATTCAATAAACCTCTACTAATTTTATTTGATTCATTTAATATTAGTGCGCTAGAAAGTAAACTTATTATTAAAAATGAATTATTCCACTGACAACACAAGGATTATTGATAGGCAAAAAGTGCCTGCCCCATATGAACTGGTCAATAAGTACCCTATTGATAATGATATATCCAAACTAGTTTATGGAACAAGACAAGAAATAAGTCAAATTCTTCATGCTAAAGATGATCGACTCTTAGTCGTTGTTGGACCATGTTCGATTCATGACCCTCAAAGTGCCATAGAATATGGAAAAAAACTTGTTGAGCAAAATATAATTTTTAAAGAAAACCTTCTGGTGGTAATGAGAGTTTATTTTGAAAAACCCCGAACAACTGTTGGTTGGAAAGGCTTAATCAATGATCCAGATTTAAATGAAAGTTTTAAAATTGGTAAAGGTGTTGAGATGGCAAGAAAATTATTAATTGATCTTGCTAAATTAAATCTTCCCGCTGGTACTGAATTTTTAGACCCCATTTCACCACAATACATTACAGATATTATTTCATGGGGAGCTATTGGAGCTCGAACTGCTGAGAGTCAAATACATAGAGAATTAGCATCAGGACTTTCATGTCCAATTGGAATTAAGAATGCTACTAACGGTGGTTTAAAGGCAGCCATTGATGGTATTCAGGCAGCCAATCATTCTCATGTCTTTCTTGGAGCTACTAAAGAATCAGAGATAGCAATGCTTAAAACAGCTGGAAACAATGATACACATATTATTTTAAGAGGTGGAAAAGAACCAAATTATAGTGCTGAAGCAGTAAATGAAACCTTAACAGCACTTAGAGAAGCTGAAGTAAATGAATCAATTATGATAGATGCGAGTCATGGCAACAGTCAAAAACAATTTAAAAAACAATTAGATGTTGTAGAAAATATTTCACAACAGATATCAAGTGGTAATAAAAATATTAGAGGTGTAATGATAGAAAGTCATTTGATTGAAGGAAATCAAAAAATTTCAGACAGTCTCACTTATGGGCAAAGTATTACAGATGCTTGTATTGGATGGGATGATACTCTTACATGTCTTCAAAATCTTAGCGATGCTGTCTCAAAGAGAAGGAGCGTATAGTCGGTTGGAAGATTCTGATAAGTTTTCATTTTCAAAAGATGTTGCTGAAACTCTAGGTCTTGAAACAGCAATAATTCTTGAGCTTTATCAAAAACATAAATCTCAAATATCAGGTAATTCTGAAAAATTTTTA
>RGHK01000203.1 GCA_010024215.1 Pseudomonadota bacterium
ATAAATTTTAGTTTTTTCATTTTTGCATTAGTTTTTTATGCGTCGCCATAGACATAATAATTCCAAAAGCTATATAGAATGATAGCAGAGATGAACCTCCTTTGCTTATGAGAGGCATTGGCATTCCAACAACTGGAAGAATCCCTACAACCATGCCAAGATTAATGAACAATGTTGAAGCAAATACTAAACTTAATCCACCAATTGTTAACCTACAGAACCTATCTCTAGCATTAAAAGCAAGATATAAACATCTTAATAAAATAAAAAAGAAAATTGATAAAAGTATGCATATTCCAATAAATCCAAATTCTTCTGCTATCACTGCAAAAATAAAATCTGTTTCTGCTTCAGGCAAAAAATTTAAATTAGCTTGAGACCCTTCCTGGTATCCTTTGCCTTGCATACCACCAGAACCTATTGCTATTTTGGATTGAGTAATATTCCAACTACTACCAAAGGGATCATTAGATGGATCTAGATAAGTTAATATTCTTTGTCTCTGAAAAGGTTGCAAGAAATTGTTCCATATAAAAGGTAGTGATAAAACAAAGAGTCCAAAAGAGATGAATATAAATCTCCAACTTAACCCCGCCAGGAACAAAACATAAATTCCAGCCATAAATACCACTAGACCAGTTCCTAAGTCTGGCTGCCTATATATTAAAAAGAAGGTTAAACAAATTAAGGCCAAGGTTAAAAAGGTGTGTTTTGTACTAATTGGTAATGGCCTGTTATAGAGATATGCTGCTAAAAAAATAGGCAATGAGATTTTGATGATTTCGGAGGTTTGTAAAGAGAAAAAACCTAAATTAAGCCACCTTTTCGCACCATTTATCTCATTCCCAAAAATCATTGTCGCCAATATTAAAATTAAAGAAATTACTAAGAAAAGTCCCGAATAAGTCTTATAGAAATCTGGGTCTGGTTGACTTACAAAAAACATCAAAATAAGCCCAAACCCTACAAATATAGCTTGTTTGATTACTACATTAAGATCGCCTTGTGACGCGCTATATAAAAAGAATAGTCCCATTACAGAAAGTAAAGTTATTGAGATAAATAAATATTGATCAAAATATATAGAGAAATTTTTAAAATCTAATCTTTTTTTCATTTCTTAATTAAACTGTTAAGAACTGCAATCGCTACAGGCCCAGCTACAGATCCACCGCTTTCGCCGTTTTCAATAACCACGCTTACTGCATACTCTGGATTGGGCATGGGTCCAAAAGCAATTATGATCGCATGATCTCTATTACCCTCATTTTCTCGGATAATTTTATAATCTTCTTTGGTATCAGTGCTGACCAATTCAACGGTCCCTGATTTTGCAGCAACTGTATAAGTTTTTAAGTCTTGAAGTCTTTTTGCAGTGCCCTCATAGCTTTCAATAACTCCAATCATACTC
>RGHK01000204.1 GCA_010024215.1 Pseudomonadota bacterium
TTGAGGGAATTCTCAATGGAGACGCTTGTAAATTTAGAGGAAGATCAAATTAAGTTATTTGATGCAGTCCTAGACTATGATGATCAAAAATTATTTGATTATATTTTTAAAAACATCAGTCTAAACAATAAAGTTCACGAAGTTTTTATTGATAAATATTTAAAGAACTTTTCTAAACAAGGAAACTTTTGAAAATATTAATTGTCAGATATGCAAAGGAAGCAAATTAATGAAGCAAAATTCTAATAATGATGATTCCTTGCTAATAGAAAAAGCAAAAAATGGAAATGAAGGAGCTTTTAATTTTTTAATGACTAAGTATTATCCAAGAGTATATGCATCTTTATATTCTTTTACAAAATCAAAAGAAGACTCAGAAGATTTAACGCAAAAAACTTTTATAAAAGTTTGGGAGCAGTTAAAGACATTCAGAGGAGATAGCGCTTTTTTTACATGGGTTTATAGAATAGCTATAAATTTAGCTAAAAATCATTTCGTTAGCTCTTCATTTCAAAAAGAGAAATTAAATATATCTAGTGATGATTATGAGTTAGAGCTACCTTCTTTTTCTAATCCTGAAACTGAATTAATGCACGACCAGTCGTTAAGCTCGATTAGATTATTTGTTGATACACTTCCCGAGACATTAAAAACAGCATTCACATTGAGAGAATCAGAGGGAAAAAGTTACGAAGAAATATCTGAGATTACCAAAACGCCCATAGGTACTGTAAGGTCAAGGATATTTAGAGCACGTGAGAGTATTTTAGATTTTATTTCAGAGGAGTTAACAGATGAGTAATATTGATGAAAAAATATCTGCTTTATTTGATGGAGAGTTAAGCAATGAGGAGGCTGATGAAGTTCTAGAAATTCTTGACAGTAATAAAAATCTGCAAGCAAAATTATCTAAATATGCATTAATAAGCTCAGCATTTGCACAAGATTCAAATAATTTGCAAGCAATATCCTCAAAACAAAATAGTTTTAAATATGATTTTTGGTTTTCAAATATTGTTACTGCAGCAGCCACTGTACTTATTACTTTTTTTGCAATTAATCAGTTTGATTTTAATAGAATGGGTGAAGACCTTTCCGCCAAGAATCAAATAAATATTGCAATAAATAGCAAAGAGGCTAGGGATATTGTTAATAAAACTGAAGAAGACTTAATTGATCATGTTATGCATGTTATAAACAACCCTGAAGTTGATGAAGTTACGCCAAAAAATATAGATTTAAGAAATGTTGGCTATCAAAAACTCAATCCTAATAGTAGACAATTTAATAGAGGTAATAAAAGTTTTATTCTTCGTGTTGAAAAAAAGAATTTAGGCATTAAAAATATAAAGAATTGGCGATATGGAGATAAAATGATTTATGTAGTTCCGTTGTCTGATGGCAGAGTTG
>RGHK01000205.1 GCA_010024215.1 Pseudomonadota bacterium
ATTCCTGCAATCAGAGGACTTATAATTGCTGCTATCATCCCAATTCCTCCTGCAAAACCAACTATAGAGCCAGTATATTTTGGACCTAAATCAGCATGATTTACTCCAAAACCCCCAACAGCAATTCCACTAAAAGCATTCGTAAAAGACAATAAAACAATAATAGATATATGAGAATCTTGAAATGGGATCATTGAAAGACAAGTCGCACCACCAAGAAAGCCTATTGTATTTACAGTTTTTCTAACTATTAATACTTGGAACCCTTTTTTAATTAACGAGTCTGCTAAATAACCTCCCGAAATTAAAGCTAAAACTGAAACAATGCTTGGTATTAGTATCATTATGATAAATATTGCTGAATCTAATTCAATACCTAAACCACCAGTTGAGATGGGGCTATTAACATATTTAGGTAAGTATGAAATAAAGGTAAATAATGCCCAATTATTACAAAAGGTAGCTACTGTAATTGCTATAAAAGGAAGGTTAGTAAGTAGTTTTCGTACGGGTAGTTTTTTAGCCCTGGAATCTGCTGGAGCTTCAGATTTAATTAATTCTAATTCTTCTGAAGATATATGTTTGTGGTCCTGAGGATCTGAAGTGAAATTTCTATGCCAAAATATGAACCAAATCAACCCAAGTATTCCAAAAGAGTAAAACACCCATTCCCATGAATATGATGCAATTATTAATGCTGCTGCTACATAACCAAAAATAGTACCTGCAGAAATGCCACTATTTGTAATAGCAATCGACCTTGTCCTCTCATTAAATGGGATCCACCTTGCGTATAAAGAATGCCAAGATGGAAAAGTGATACCCTCTCCTAACCCTATCAAGACTCTTATAAATAATAATGCAAGAAAACCGTTGTATGCGAAAAAAGGAGTGAGCATTGTAAATATTGACCAAAGTAGCACTCCTACTCCAAGGACAGTCTTACCGCCATATTTATCAGCTAGAATTCCACCAAGAATCATTGTCAGAACATATCCAATATAAAAAATTGAAAAAATGATACCTGTTTGAGCCTCACTCCAACCAAATTCCTCTTGCATAGGAATAATTGCAACAGATATATTTACTCTATCGATGTAACATATAAAAACTGCTAGGAAAGACATCAGTACTAGCCTGAATCTAATTGGAATCATCATTAATACTTATATTAACTTTTAATTGTAAGATTATCTTTGTTTAGACAATCTTTTTTCAAGGACATTTAACTTCAAGTTACCTGGAGATCCTTCCGAATAATTAGATTTAGTCGTCTCTGAAAATTGTGACAAATCATTAGAATTTTTCACTTGATTGTATGCATCTCTAAAAGGGGTTCCTTGATTTACTAAAGCATAAACTTTATCTGTCATTTTCATCTCATCATCAATATATTCTAATGAATTCTT
>RGHK01000206.1 GCA_010024215.1 Pseudomonadota bacterium
CTATAAATCCTTTTCGTATCTGTTTCTAATAAATATAGCTAGAGAGTTCATGATTAATAATAAACCCAACAGTAAGATGATTCCAGCTGAAGCTGTTTCCTTCCATTCAGCCTGAGGGTATCCAATCCAGTTATAAACTTGGATTGGAATTGCAGTAAAACCACTTAAAGGGGTATCCGGAAAATAATTAACATAAGTCAAAGCACCCATAAAAATTAATGGAGCAGTCTCTCCAATTGCTCTAGAGAGTCCGAGAACCATCCCGGTTACCATTCCTGGAATTGCAGAAGGAACAACCTGTCTAAAAACTGCCTGAAATTTAGTAGCTCCAAGCGCTAAAGCACCCTGGCGTATTGTGTCTGGAACAGCTTTAAGAGCCTCTCTAGATGCCACAATGACAACTGGAAGAATCAGTAACGTTAATGTTAAACCGCCTGAAAGAATAGATCTCCCAAATCCAGCTAAACGTACAAACACTGCAAGCCCCAGTAAACCATAAATAACCGAAGGGACTCCTGCTAAGTTAGTTAAATTTAATTCAATAAACCTTGTTAATCTATTTTTTGGGGCAAATTCTTGAAGATATATTGCCGCTCCTGTACCAAAAGGAAATGTTACAGAAACAACTATTATCATAAGCCATACTGTCCCCGCAAAAGCAGGGCCGATACCAGCTCTGTCTGGATATCGTGAGTCCAATGTTGTTAAAAAATCTACAGGATTATCAATTTGAATTTTTGTAATGAGGCCAACTTCGTAGTCTGATGTCAATCTTGTAGTCCCAGTTGAAAGAACATCATAGATTAAAGTCATCAAAGTTAAAATAGCAATCGTTACACAAATGTATAAAGTAAATAGGAATAAACTTTCTTTGATAGCATTTTCAGCTTTCTTGCCGGTTATAAGTGTTTTGTTACTCATATTCTTTTCTGTACTTTCTAGCAACATAATCAGAACCTATATTCAAAATAAAAGTCATTATAAATAAAGTTATACCAAGTGCAAACAAAGCATTATAAGCAGTAGTGCCATGAGGTGTGTCACCAAGGGATACATTTACTATTGAAGAAGTTATTGTATACATTGCACTTCTAGGATCTAGATTTAATTCAGGATACTGCCCTCCTGCAATGGTCACAATCATTGTCTCGCCTATAGCCCTTGAAAAACCTAATATAAATGAAGCAATAATTCCTGAAAGAGCTGCAGGAAACATAATTTTAAGTGATGTAATTCTTCTAGTAGCACCAAGTGCTAATGACCCATTTCTTAAAGAATTTGGAACTGCATTGAGAGCATCATCAGAGATAGAAGCGACTGTAGGGATTATCATGATACCAACAGCGATACCTGCCGACAAAGCATTAAATACTCCCGTACC
>RGHK01000207.1 GCA_010024215.1 Pseudomonadota bacterium
TAGAGACATAACAAGCTTAATCGAAACCCCTGAACCATTTAGAAAAACTTGTGAAGAATTAACCAAAATAACTGAAGAATTCTCTGCAGATTTAGTTGTAAGTATTGAAAGCAGAGGGTTTATTTTTGCTGGTTCCGTAGCCAACGATCTTCTACTTCCTTTTATTTTGGCAAGAAAGCCTGGCAAGCTTCCAAATGATACTTATATTAAAAGCTTTGATTTAGAATATGGGAGCACTTCAATAGAAATACAAAAGAATACAAATATTAAAAAGGGTCAACGTGTTGTTATTGTTGATGATCTTGTTGCAACTGGTGGAACAGCAATAGCTTGTGCAGAGCTTCTAACTGAGAACTTTAATATTGAAAAATCAGATATTTTAATTTTATGTATTATTGATTTGCCTGAGCTGGGAGGAAGCAAATTGATAAAAGATCAGGGCTATAACATTGAAACACTAGTTGCCTATTAATGTTTTAAACCTCAATCTAATAAAAGAAATTTCATTACAAAAATTAAAAACAAAAACCATGCACCCAAACTTATGTCTGCAGATTTTCCTGCTGAGAGCTTTAAAACAACATAGGATATAAAACCAATAGCAATCCCATTTGCAATTGAAAAGGTTAGGGGAATCATAATTATCATAATAAGTGCTGGCAGTAATTCAGTATTATCTGACCAATCTAGTCGCTCCATGCCCCCAAGCATTAGTATAGCTACATAAACTAAAGCACCTGCGGTAGCATAACTTGGAACCATAGAAGCTATTGGTGAGAAGAATATAGCAATCAAGAAAAACATTCCTATTACAACTGCAGTTAATCCAGTTCGCCCACCTGCCTCTACACCAGCCGAACTTTCTACATAACTTGTTACTGGCGAACAACCAAAAAATGATCCAGCAACACTAGCCGTACTGTCAGCTTTTAATGCCTTATCAAGGTTAATAATTTTTCCTGAATCTTTAATTAAATTAGCTCTTGATGCAACACCAAGTAAAGTACCTGCTGTATCAAATAGATTAACGAATAAGAAAGAGATTATTACGCTAATCATCGCAACGTCAATTGCGCCTATAATATCTAATTTTAAAAGTATTGGGCTTAAATCAGGCGGAGTTGAAACAACACCATTGAATTCAATTAAGCCGAGTAATAGACCTGAGATAGTAACAGCAAGAACGCCGATAATTATTGAACCAACAATCTTTCTTATAGCCAAAACTAATATTAATAGAAATCCCATAGCTGCAAGTAAAGTTTCAATATTTTTAAAGTTACCAAGGCTTAAAAAAGTTGCTTCATTCTGAATAATTATTCCACCTGTTTTTAGGCCAATAAAGCCAACAAATAAACCAACACCAGCCCCCATCGCAATT
>RGHK01000208.1 GCA_010024215.1 Pseudomonadota bacterium
GAGTACCATCACCTGTTAAAAGACCACAAGATACAGATATGGTTATTTTTAGAGAAAATTCAGAAGATATTTACGCTGGGATTGAATTTAAGGCTGAATCAGATGAATCAAAGAAAATTGTTAAAACTTTAGAGGATGATTTTGGAATTGTTCAAATCAGATTTCCAGATACAGTTGGAATTGGTGTTAAACCAATCTCAAAAGAGGGCACTGAAAGACTGGTTAGAAAGG
Organism: Pseudomonadota bacterium; assembly: GCA_010024215.1. Classification (GTDB taxonomy): domain Bacteria; phylum Pseudomonadota; class Gammaproteobacteria; order Magnimaribacterales; family D2472; genus SCGC-AAA076-P13. The sequence goes on from RGHK01000208.1 coordinate 232, forward strand.
CAATAGATTATGCTATAGATAATGATCGAAAATCTGTAACTTTAGTTCATAAAGGCAATATTATGAAATATACAGAAGGTGCTTTTAGAGACTGGGGTTATGAGCTAGCTAAAAATGCCTATGATGGAGAAGACCTTGATGGCGGGCCATGGCAGGTTATTAAAAACCCTAAGAATGGAAAAAATATTGTAATACAAGATGTAATTTGCGATGCTTTTTTACAACAAATTCTATTAAGACCTAAAGATTATGATGTCATTGCGACTATGAATCTAAACGGTGATTATATTTCAGATGCATTAGCAGCTTGTGTTGGAGGTATTGGCATAGCTCCAGGAGCTAACTTATCAGATGAATATGCTGTATTTGAAGCCACTCATGGCACTGCACCAAAATATGCTGGTCAAGACAAAGTTAATCCTGGAAGCTTAATATTGTCTGCTGAAATGATGTTGAGACATATGGGTTGGACAGAAGCAGCAGATTTAATAATAAGTGCCATGGAAAGAACAATAGCTGCAAAAAAAGTAACTTATGATTTTGAAAGAATGATGGATGGTGCTGATCTCGTTTCTTGCTCTGGTTTTGGTGAAGAAATGGTAAAAAGGATGTAATGGTAAGGTTATCAAAAGATACCATAGATTCTTCAAATAATTTAGGCTCAGCAGTCTTAGAAAAAGATCCAGAAGTTAAAGAACCACCTTTATATCAAGTTATATTGATTAATGACGACTACACTCCAATGGAGTTTGTTGTTTATGTCCTCCAGACAGTGTTTGCTCATACCCATGAAAAATCTACTCAAATAATGATGGCAGTCCATACTAAAGGTAAAGGAGTTTGTGGTATATTTTCTAAAGAGATAGCTGAGATGAAGTCATATGAAGTAAACAATATGGCTAAACATCACAACCATCCACTTTTAAGTGAAATAGAACCATTAACTGATTAAAAATGTTTAGTAAAGATTTAGAAATTTCAATCGCTAATTTATTTGATAAAGCTCAAGAAATAAATATTCAATATTTAACAGTCGAGCATTTATTTTTAATGATTCTAAATGATTATGATGTTAGGGATTTTATAGAATCTCACTATAAAATCCCTAACATCATAATCATTTAGAATCATTAAAAATAAATGCTCGAC
>RGHK01000209.1 GCA_010024215.1 Pseudomonadota bacterium
CCTTATGCTAATCCAAATATTTATCTTTTTTTAGGTGGATTTATGCTTGCTTTAGCTATTGAAAAGTCTGGCCTTCATAAAAGACTGGCACTTAGAATGATAATTGCTTCTGGGTCAAGCGGGCCCATGCTTATTGGAGGTTTTATGACCATTGCTGCTCTCATAAGTATGTTCGTCATGAATACCTCGACAACTCTTATGTTATTGCCCATAGGGCTTGCAGTATGTACTGTTATAAGTGATACGATTCCTGGATTATCTGATAGAGAAAAAAAATTCTTTGATATTTCTTTGATGATAGGTATAGCTTATGCAGCTACTATTGGCGGAATGTCTACATTGGTTGGTACTGCACCTAATATAGTCTTTAGTGCCTTTATGCAAGAGACATATGGAATTGAAATTTCAATGATTCAATGGATGACTATGGGAGTTCCTCTTGCAACTGTAATGCTTTTTTCTGCATGGATAATTCTTACAAAGTATGTTTTTCCAACCACTTTTATTACATCTAATGAAACCAAGGTATTTCTAAAGAATATGTTAAATGAGCAAGGTCCTTTAACAAAAGATGAAAGAAAAATATCAATAATTTTTGGATTAACTGCATTGGCGTGGATGTTCAGAACCCTATTAGACAATTATGAACTTTTTTCAGGTTTAACTGATGCAGGTATAGCTATAATTTCAGCAATATTGCTTTTTATGATTCCATCTTCTAAGAATAAAGAAGAGCTTTTAAGTTGGAAGCAATCTGATAAATTGCCATGGGGTTTGTTAATTCTTTTTGGAGGAGGTTTATCTATTGCAGCTCAAATAAACTCGAGTGGTTTAGGAATTTGGATCGGAGAAAGCTTAAGCATACTCAGTCAAGTTCCGCCAATTATTTTAATTCTTTGTGTTGCAGCATTAATAATCTTTTTAACTGAAGTAACTAGCAATGTTGCTACAACCTCTACCTTTCTTCCAGTCTTTGGAGCTGTAGCTATAGGTATTGGGATTTTACCTGTTTCACTAACAGTCCCTGTATGCTTAGCAGCAAGTTGTGCATTTATGCTTCCTGTAGCAACACCACCTAATGCTATTGTTTATGGATCAGGTAAATTTACAATTGCTACAATGATGAAAGCTGGATTTTTCTTAAATCTAATTGGTATTATTGTAGTTACTCTTTTTGCTTACTATGTAGCTCCTATGGTGTTTTAATGGCATTTTTTCGTCTATTTCTAATTATTCTTTTTAATTCAACAATTAATGCAAGAAGCTATATAGATTATGAATCACCATTTCATCCTGTTGTTGGAGAGTCTGGAATGGTCGTTACTCAAAATTATTTATCATCTGAGATTGGTATAGAAATTTTAAATCAAGGAGGAAATG
>RGHK01000210.1 GCA_010024215.1 Pseudomonadota bacterium
TTATCAACTGTTAAAATATTCTTATTTTTTAATAAATAAAAATCTACGTCTTGAAATAAATCGTCACTTGTTTTTATATTCCTTCCAATCAATCTTAAACTTATGTTATCTATATCAGATGCTATTTCACTTTGAGCTAGATCTATTCCATCAAAATTAAATTGCGTATTTTTTAATTCAATTTTAATAAAATTAGTTTTATCGATATTAATTAATCCATTAAGGTTGTCTCCAAGAATGCTGATAATTATTTCTTCTTTAAAAGCGATATCAAAAAGAAGATCAGCGTATTTATTATTAAAAAAATTAAATGAATTCGATTTAATTTTGATTGACTTCAAGAGTGTGCTGCTTCCAGATGATCTGTCATAAAAAATATCATCAAGATTAAAACTATCTAAATTTAAATAAATATAAAATCCATTATTATGCTTTTGATTTTGAATTTCATTATTAAATCCATTGCCAAATGAAAAGTATCCGCGCCCACTTGTGTCAATGGATGCCTGAATATATTTAGAATTAATTTCATATATTGGATTAGACATATCTTCTATATAAATTGATGTAGCTTTATTCTTTGATATCTTTTTTTCAATCTCTTTAATGCTAGATGAAATTTTTGTTCTCTTTAAATCAGAGAAAAGTTTCATAGATAAGTTATTTTGAGTAATTTTTAGAATTGAGAAGAAAACTTCTTTTCCACTCATTCCAAAATATCTATTTGAATCAATGATGCCGCCCATATTAATTTCTAGATTTGTTCTTACCTCAAAACTCTGGTCTTCATTAACTAATAGCTTGCCAGAGATATCTTGATTAGGAATGGTTGCTGTAAAAAATCCTGACAAACCACCATTTGTATTGGTAAATAACTCCAATTCTATATTTTCAATCTTGAATTCTGTCTTTGTAGTTATGTCTGACTTTATAAAAGTTAATTTATCAACTCTTTTTGATTTATTGTTTGCAAAATTGACAAAACCCTTCGTAACAAGATTTAGATTAATATCGTGCTCTTTAAGCGAGCTAAAATCTACAAACTCAATTTCTTTGAGTTCATTATTATTAAATGAGTGTTTACTGGTATAAAAAAGTGTTTCGGATTTAGAATCAATTAATGCATCAATCGATGTATAAATATAATTATTAATTTTTCCATCCAATAAAACTATTTTTATCTCTTCCGATTCAAATAAGATTTCATATTCATCTGATGTGATTTGGATATCTTTATTATTAATTTTTAGTTTATTTCCTTTAATCAAAAAAGGATCGGAAGCATTTTCTGTTCTACTCTCAGAAAATTTTATTGAATTAATCTCTAAAATGTTTAAAGACAGATAATTTTGAATAAGAGACTCAATAATATTTATACC
>RGHK01000022.1 GCA_010024215.1 Pseudomonadota bacterium
CCCCAAGCATTAATATCGTTAAAGTCATTACCTGTATGAATATTATGTGTAGTTCCATCTCTTTTCTTAGACACTACAGCAAGTCTTGTTCTTATAGAGTCTGAAATAGGTATATTTACATGGGCATTGAACTGAGATGATGCCAAGTTACCAAGCTCAATTCTATAATCACCACCAAATTCTTCAGTAGGTCTTGCTGTAATCATGTTAATCAATCCAGCTACAGCATTTCTTCCAAATTTAGTACCTTGAGGTCCTTTTAAAACCTCAACCCGTTCAACATCATAGAAACCTATGTCGGCAATAGCAGATGAATTATAGCTATGACCATTAGATGCTGTCACAAGTGAGCCAATAACTGCAGCACCAACACCATACGAACCTGTTCCTCTCATAGAAAAGCTGGCACCAGAACCAATACCTTTATCCATAATTAAACCAGGAACAGCTTCTGCTAAGTCACTGAAATCCTCAATCATATTTTCTGAAAGACTTTCTGCTGTAAAAGCTTCTACTGATAATGCTAAATCCTGAATGGATTCAGATTTCTTTGTAGCAGTAACAACAACCTCTTCAACCTCTTGAGAAGAAATATTTATCGAGAATAAGAAAAGGAAACTTACTGCAAAAGTAAATTTTGAAAATTTGTTCATAATAAACCTCCCCTATATAGGTATTACAAAACAATTAATTATAAAAACTATAGCACTATTTTTAATTTATATACATATTATTTAGTTATATTAAATGTACTTAAAAATAAAGCCTATATTGACTTTATTGCTCTTTATACCAAGGATGGCATTTAGATAATCTTTTGATAGCTAATATTGACCCTTTTACCACACCATATGCTTCTATTGATTCAATAGCATATTGAGAGCATGTAGGCGTAAATCTGCATGAAGGTGGGAACATTGGAGAAATGAAATATCTATAGAATCTGATTGGTAAGATAAATAATTTCTTTAAAATCACAAAAATAAATTAATGTCGCTTCGAATTTTCAATAGATAAGTCCTTTAAAGCCTGCTCAAGACTTATGCTTTCGTTATTATTGCTGCCTATTCTTCTGACTGAAACTGAGTTTGATTCTTGTTCGCGCTTTCCTAAGGCCATTATTACTGGCGTTTTTGTTGAGCTGTGCTCTCTAACTTTATAACTGATTTTCTCATTTCTTAGATCCAAGCTGCATCGAATACCCTTTTCTTCTAATGCTAGCGCAACTTTTTCTGCATAATCATCAACATCAGATGTTATCGATGCTACTACAACTTGAACTGGTGCAAGCCAAAATGGTAGCTTGCCAGAGTAATTCTCAATTAAGACTCCAATAAATCTTTCAAAAGATCCAAGAACAGCTCTGTGAATCATTACTGGTATATGTTTCTTTCCGTCTTCGCCAACATATTCTGCTTCAAGTCTTTCAGGCAAATTAAAGTCAGCTTGAAAAGTTCCGCATTGCCATTCTCTGCCAATTGCATCTGTAAGCACGAAATCTAATTTAGGCCCATAAAAAGCGCCATCACCCTCCTCAAGAGTATATGGTAAGTCTAACTTTTTGATAGCTGACTCAAGCGCTTGTTCAGCTTTATCCCAAACCTCATCTGAACCCACTCTAACTTCTGGTCTTGTTGATAGCTTTATATCAAAACTATCGAAGCCTAAATCTTTATAAATATTTGAGAGCAATTCTATAAATAGCTTAGTTTCAGATTCAATTTGTTCTTCAGTGCAAAAAATATGGCCATCATCTTGGGTAAACCCTCTAACCCTCATAAGACCATGCATAGTTCCTGATGCCTCATATCTGTGACATGAACCAAACTCTGCAAACCTTAATGGAAGGTCTCTATAGGACTTTAAGCCCTGGTTGTAAACCTGGACGTGGCAAGGACAGTTCATAGGCTTCAAAGCATTAGTTCTTTTTTCGTTTGCATGTTCTTCATCTATTTCAGTAATAAACATATTTTCTCGATATTTATCCCAATGTCCTGAAGCTTCCCATAGTTTTCTATCAACTACCTGGGGTGTTCTAATCTCTTGGTACCCGTAGTCTGATAATTTTTCTCTTATAAAATCTTCTAATAACCTATAAATCGTCCATCCATTTGGATGCCAGAAAACCATACCTGGTGCTTCTTCTTGAAAATGAAATAAACTCATTTCTTTTCCAAGTTTTCTATGATCTCTTTTCTCTGCCTCTTCTAATGAATGTAAGTAAGCATTTAGATCTTTATCATTTTTCCATGCTGTTCCATATATTCTGGTAAGCATCTTATTTTTAGAATCGCCTTTCCAATATGCCCCGGCAAGCTTAGTCAATTTAAATGAACCAATATGTTTTAAGCTCGGTAGATGAGGTCCTCTACAAAGATCTACAAATTCATTATCATCTTGATAGTAAAGCTGAAAATCATCTGACTGGTCTGATTCTTCTATTATTAATTCTTTATATGTTTCTTTTTTTGATTTAAAAACTGCTATGGCATCTTTTTTTGAATAAAGTTTTTTTGTGATTGATGACTTGGAATTAATGATCTTGGCCATCTCCTTTTCTATTCTTTCTAAATCATCTGGAGAAATTGGTTTTTTAAACTCGAAATCATAATAAAAACCATCTTTAATTGTTGGGCCAATTGCTAACTTTGTACCTGGATATAAATTTTGTACAGCTCTGGCTAGAACTTGAGCAGTTAAAGTATGCCTCATAATTTCAAGACCATCTTCAGAGTCTAGAGTAATTATTGAAACTTCAGAATCTTCATTAATAGGATCTGATAGATCTTTTTGAATACCATTAACACTAACTGCAATAGCAGCTTTTGCTAAACCAGGACCAATATCATTAGCTAAATCTTGGCCTGTAGAGCCTGGTTTTAAATCTCTAACGCTTCCATCTGGCAAGGTAATATTCATGATTTGAATATTATATAGGCAAAATAAAAAGTGTTTTAGTTCAAAGTGTTATTTCTTTGCTAACATTTTATATTAGCCTTCTTAGTTAAATGGATATAACGAGTCCCTCCTAAGGATTAGTTGCAGGTTCGATTCCTGCAGAGGGCACCATAAAAAACCCTTATTAAAAAATAAGGGTTTTTATGATTTTTTTATATCTATTGGACTCTTACCATAATGTCATCGGAATGACTTAAGATATCTAATTTTTGAGTCGTAATAGGCTCAATTAATGGTGCCAAAGCTGCATTTTTCTTTGCAAAATCTGCATAACTATCAAAACCACAAACAATCTGCCACTCTAAGCCTGGCCCCCAGACATGGGACATCATATTACAACCACCAAAACCTTCATCATAAATATCAAATAAAATTTTAGCTCTCTCTCCTCTTTCAGCCATTGTTAAATATGGTCCGAAAGAATAGGTAGCCATTACAAGATATTTAGATGGTCCAAGATTTTTTTCATCAACGGCAACCAATCTATCTTCATGATCGCCATATAATTGGCGAACGTCAGCATTAGTAACATTATCATTGATTTCAGCGAACTGCTCCCAGCTATCAAAATAGCAGTAGCTGTAAAAAGCCCTATCGCCTCCAAAGGCATGCCTCAATAAGCCACAATTGTTATATCCCTCATCTTTTAAATCTTGAACATTTCTCAAAAGACTTTTTTCTAAGGTAGCAGGATTAGATCCAGCAGGCATTGTGTATGTAGATAAATAAGCGAAGTTATTTTCATGTTTTTTGCTTCCTTCTTTCATCTCATGATGATTGGCAAAGGCAGCAATACTCATAAGAGCCATTGGTAAAATTAATACTTTGTTCATTTTGTTAGTCCTCAAAATCTGCGCTTACTGTTTGATGAGTACCACCATACGCTGCAGATGAAAAATGCATTGTTTTAGCAACCCATGATTTATTTTCTTTTACCCATACTCCAGTAACTCGAGTCCTGTATGGCTTAATTCCACCGCTACCATCTGGCACTACTCCTTCAGCATAATACCTGACATAGACAGTGCTATCATTTAATTGATGTGCTTCTGGGGCATGAACAGTTATAACTCCTGGTCCTCCTGCACTTTGATTCTCCCAGTCTTCTTCAGTTTGTTTGACCAATGGTTTATGAAAACTTCCATCAGAATTTGTATTAAGCATTCCAGATGAACTGCTTAATGCTACAACAGTTTTCCAGTCTTCAGAATTTCTTGCATCCCAATATGATTCAATATTTGAAATTACACTTGCTTCTGCTGAAGAATGGCCATCAGCATAGATATAACCCGATGACAAAAATACTAATCCACATAATAAATATTTTTTCATTACTCTCTCCCTTAATAGATTTAATGAATGATTATTAATCATACATTATTTAATAGAAAAAGTTTAAGTGACTATATTATGGCACTAACCATGATGATTGAAGCTTGTCATCCCATGTGTGTAAGGCTCTTCTATGTCCTGAGCTTTTTAGATGAAGAAATTCTAGAGTTGTAAAAGAAAAGATTAATACAGCAAAATTCATATAGCCATCTTCAATATTTCCATCTTTTAGGTCATATTCTACAGGGTTAGATATTTTTAAAGATGAGCCACCTTTTACTGAATAACATTTTTTTGATCTGGTGGTTGAGCCATCCCATGCAGACCTGGTAATACTATTATTATAATTGACTGCGATTGTCCCCTGTAATTTGATTTGGATTTTTAAAATAGGGTCATAACATAATACGCTTGCAATATTATTTTTCTTATATTGCTTGATCTTTGGAGCTCTATAATCAGTATGAAAACGCATAAACCTCTTTTTTAAATTAAACTCTCTGAGAACCATCACTCTTGAATTTATTCCAGACTCATCTATAGATGATACGGTCGGACTATGAAAAAGAGTTTTTGCATTCTCTACCGCATTGGTAAGAATCATGTCAGATATTTTTAAAGTTTGGCTAATATCATCATACGAGTCTGGAAGATCTAATCCAGCTATTGGTTCAGGTATCATGATTTTTGATTCCAATCAGTTCCGGTTTCTGTGTCTTTTATTTCAATACCCATTTTTAGCAACTCATCTCTAATAGCATCGGCTTTTTCAAAAGCTTTTTCTTTTTTTGCTATCAATCGATCATTAATCAATTGATTAATTTTTTCTTTATCAAGGCCTTTGTCATGAAAAGAGTCCCAATCTGAATAACTTAAATTACAAATGCCCAAAAGTTTAGTTGCAGCATCCAATTTGGATTTATAGATTATTTTATCTATATCAGATGAAGATGAAAAATCTTTAATCATCTTATTGAGATTAGCTATAAAACCAGGAGTATTAATATCATCTAACATAGGTGATATAAAGTCATCTATATTTATTTCATTGCCACTCAGTTTTATCTCATCTAAATCAAGTTTAATTCTATATAACTTATCTAATAATTTTTTAGCCTGATGAATAATTTTTTCATTCCAATCTAAACTTTGTCTGTAATGTGAGGATAGCAATGCAAGCCTAATAACCTCTCCATGATATTTATCTGATAAGTCTTTAACTAACGTAATATTATTTAAAGATTTTGACATCTTCTCACCATTAACAGTAACAAATCCATTATGCATCCAATATTTCACATACGATGTTGGATTATTTATATCTGCAGAAGAGCAACAGCTTTGTGCTATTTCATTTTCATGATGAGGAAAAGTTAGGTCTCTGCCTCCACCATGAATATCAAAGGGTAAGCCCAATGTTTTTTCTGACATTGCAGAGCACTCTGTATGCCAACCAGGCCTGCCATATCCCCAAGGTGATTCCCAACCAGGTTGATTGCCCGCACTTGGCTTCCAAAGAACAAAGTCTGCTGGATCTTGCTTAAAAGGAGCGACCTCAACCCTGCTTCCAGCAATTTGTTCTTCTCTATTTCTTTTTGAGAGCATTCCGTAATTTTCATATGAAGGAACATGAAACAATACATGATCATTTTTTACATAAGCATGACCTTTTTTAACAAGGTCGCTTATAAGTTCAATCATTTCATCAATATACTCTGTTGCTTTTGGCTGAAAATCAGGCGCTTGAACTTCAAGCTTTGACATATCACTGTTATAAATATCAGTAAATTTCTTTGTAATCTCTTCGATAGAAATGCCTGACTCATTAGAGGCATCAATAATTTTATCGTCAATATCTGTGATATTTGAAACGTAAGTTACCTTTGAATAAGAATGTCTTAAGACTCGAACCAAAGTATCAAAAACAACAGCCATTCTTGCGTTGCCAATATGAGCATAATTATAGACAGTTGGACCACATGCATAAATTTTTACATGATTTTTGTCTATTGGAATAAAGTCCTCTTTTTTACCAGTAAGAGTGTTATAAATCTTCATTTATTCTATATTTTTAAGGCTAATAATTTCCATTTCTCTTAAAGTGTTTAACAAGGGTAATAATGGCATTCCTCTAATTGTATATGACGAACCATTTACTGATGAAAATAAATTACAACCTAAAGATTCAAATTTGTATGCTCCAGCCGCATTGATAGGATTTTCTGCTTTAACATAATTAACGATTTCCTCCTCACTTAAGGTGTGCATCTTTAATTCGACTACCTCAGAATACTCCCATAATGGTGTGCCTGCTTTGTATATACATACTCCACTGTATTGATAGTGAGTTGTCCCAGAAAGAATTTTTAAATTAGTAATTGCTTTTTCAACTGAGCCAGGTTTATCGAAAACCTTGTTGTTAAAAACACACATTTGGTCTCCACCGATAACTATTTTATCTGGATTTTCAGAACTTACAGCCAAAGCTTTTGCTGCAGCAAGTTTAATAACCTGATCTTCAAATGGCATTCCTTCCATTTCATTTTTTAATAAATCTTCGTCAACGTTTGAAGTGATAATCTCAAAGATAAGCCCAGCATCCTGAAGCATAATTTTTCTACTCTCAGATCCTGAGGCTAGAATTATTGGCGGATTTGGGTTAATGCTTGGCATACAACCAGTTAGAGGAAAACTTAAAACTGTTTTGGAGTATTGATAAGATTCATAAACTCAGCTCTAGTTTCAACATTGTCTCTAAAACTACCTAGCATTCTACTTGTAATAGTACTTGATTCGGTTTTATGTATTCCTCTAGTAGACATACATTCATGATTTGCATCAATTACAACGGCTACACCTTTTGGCTCTAAAACTCTATCTATAGTATCAGCGATTAGTGCTGTCATTGTTTCTTGTGTTTGAAGTCGTTTTCCATAAATATCAACCACTCTTGCAAGCTTACTTATGCCAACAACTCTTTTGTTTGGTATATATCCTACATGAGCAACTCCAACTATAGGCACCATATGATGCTCACAATGAGATTCAACTCTTATATTTCTAACGATGACTACTTCATCATAGCCTTCAACCTCTTCAAAAGTTTTTCCCAAAACTTTTTCTGGATCTTCTTCATAACCAGAAAAAAATTCTTTGTAAGATCTAACAACCCTATCAGGTGTTTCAATTAATCCTTCTCTATCAGGATCATCTCCAGCCCATGATATTAGTGTTCTTACAGCATTTAATGCTTCTTCTTTTGATGGCTTATTAGGCATATATGTTTCCTTTTATAAATTTGAGCTTATTGTAAAGATTATTAAAGTAATTAAAAGGGAGAGATTAAAACTCTCCCTTTAATTCACAAATATTTAGATGAGGTCAGTAATAACTTTTAGTACAACAGCTAAAACAAATGATGAGGTTATAACACCTCTTACAGAGGCTATGGCTGAAAGCATTTTACCCCATATTGCATTAGCTTCGATTGCAAAGATAATCACCAATCCGATCAAAACAGCATTAGTACTAATATCAACACCACCACCATGAACTGAATAAACCATATACATAAGCATTGGAACTGAGAAAAGTGTGTTAGTTCTTGATGCTAAAGCTGCTTTAGCGCCAGCAACTGCTGCATCACCCTCTTTCATTCCCAAGACAATCTTTTGATTTCTCCAAATAATGCCCCAAACGTTGAGCATCATTAAAGTACCCATTGTTGCACCTAAAATAATTTCTGTGCCTATTCTTACTGATATTTGATGCAATAAAATTACACCTGTTAAAAAAGTAAATAAAGCGGCCCATCTAAACCACCACAATGCATTTGGTGCTAATTTTTTAAATACATCTGCTTTTGCATCTGGGTCTGCAACTTTTACATATTCGCCTTGAATAAAATTAAAGTAATAAAGCAATCCTATCCATGCAATGCCAAAAAGAATATGAAATGCTCTAAAAAAAGATTGGTCCGTTAAAATATCCATGTCTCTCCTTATAAGTTTGCTTAGTTGTATATTAAATTAAATTTAATTGTAAATCTAATAAAAATGGGGCTTTAAGCCCCATTTGTAAATGAACAATAATGATATTACATCATACCGCCCATACCGCCCATATCAGGCATTGGAGGCATAGGTGTATCATCTTTAGGCACATCAGTAACCATAGCTTCAGTGGTAATCATCATTCCAGCAACTGAACCTGCAGCTTGGATAGCTGTTCTAGTTACTTTAGCTGGATCAAGAATACCCATCTCTATCATATCGCCATACTCACCAGTTGCTGCATTAAAGCCATATGAACCTTTGCCATCTCTGACATTTGCAAGTATTACTGATGATTCTTCACCGGCATTAGAGACTATTTGTCTTAATGGGGCTTCAAAAGCTTTTTTAGCTATATTGATACCAACATTTTGATCATCATTATCTCCTGTAAGCTTTTCAACAGCCTCAAGACATCTAATTAATGCTGATCCACCACCTGGCACAACACCTTCTTCAACAGCTGCTCGAGTAGAATGCAATGCGTCCTCAACTCTTGCTTTCTTCTCTTTCATTTCAACCTCAGATCCAGCGCCTACTTTAATGACAGCAACACCACCTGCAAGCTTAGCAACTCTTTCTTGAAGTTTTTCTTTATCATAATCTGATGAAGTATCCTCAATTTGAGCTCTAATTTGATTTACACGAGCAGCGATATCTTTTTCATCACCGGCACCATCAATAACTGTTGCATTATCTTTATTAAGAACTACTCTTTTAGCAGTTCCTAAGTCTTCGATTGTTGCACCCTCTAATGAAAGTCCAACTTCTTCAGAAATAACTGTTCCACCTGTTAAGATAGCAATATCTTCTAGCATTGCTTTTCTTCTATCACCGAAACCAGGAGCTTTACAAGCAGCAGCTTTTACGATTCCTCTAAGGTTATTAACAACTAGAGTAGCTAATGCTTCTCCTTCTATATCTTCTGCTATTATTAACAATGGTTTTCCAGCTTTTGCTACAGACTCTAGTAATGGAAGTAAATCTCTAATATTTGATATTTTCTTATCAAATAAAAGTATTAATGGACTCTCTAGCTCTACTGTCATGTTGTCTTGATTGGTAACAAAATATGGAGATAGATAGCCTCTATCGAATTGCATACCTTCTACAACGTCTAGCTCGTTTTCAATACCAGTACCCTCTTCAACAGTTATAACACCTTCTTTCCCAACTTTTTCCATGGCCTCAGCAATGATTTCTCCAACGGCACTATCTCCGTTTGCAGATATATTAGATCAAATATACCTCACCTAAAAATAGTTCTTGACAAATCCTCATGGATTTGATATAATATATGTATGATTATAAAAGGAAGTATTACACACGATTCATTTGGTCGCAAGCGACATAGTGTTTGCAGATCACAAAAAGGAAAATCACGATCACAAGATAACAAAACATTTCGTGGTCATTTCCCACAGTATAAAACCGATAACCACAGAGAGCAATATCCTAGCATGACTATGGATAGCTATACTCCTGCGTCAGATACTTCTTACAAGCAGGAAACAAGTAAGAATTATACTGTATCTATTGCATACAACAAGGGAGCATATCAAGTTATCCCTAAATCTGATATTAAGTTTATAGGAAGATGAAGTTACAAAGCTATATAGAATATTGTGAAGAAAAGTATTATGAGGGAAACCCTGTAATACCTGATGATGTATATGATAGAATAAAAGTTCAGTACGACACTGTAGGATATAAAATAAGTAGAGAGGATAGAATACCTCATGCTTTTCAAATGTATAGTCTACAGAAAGTATTTGAGGGAGAGGACACGCCCCCTTCTTGGGCTAAGGGGGAGTCGTGTGTGGTTACTCCAAAATTAGACGGAGCAGCAATTAGTATATCTTATCATGGAGGCAATCTATGGAAGGTAATTACTCGCGGAGACGGTAAATTTGGTATTGATGTTACTAATCTAGTCAAACATTTAGTTCCTCCAACAATACCTAAAAATTATATGCAAATTACTGGAGAAGTAGTTGCTCCCAAAGAGATTCCCAATGCTAGAAATTATGCCGCAGGTGCATTGAATTTAAAAAGTGAAGAAGAGTTTCTATCAAGAAATCTTACTTTCGTTGCCCACGGTTTAGAGCCAGGCAACGGGAATCTCACCTATCTTGAAGATATGAAAGAGT
>RGHK01000211.1 GCA_010024215.1 Pseudomonadota bacterium
TAATTTGTATCTAAACATTATGTTTTGAACAAATGAATACAATAATCCAAAAAACCCCTTTTTTTCTTTATGAGGAATATATTTATCAGACAAATAATACGACTCATGGTTATGGTTATTGCCTACAAAGGTCCAAACTATTCCAGATTTTAAGTCTTTATATATCTCAAAAGATTTACCTGACTTTATATAGTCTTTAGCTTCGAATAATTTATAGTCTTTTTTATAGATCTGTTTCACGTGGAACAATTATCTACCCATTTTAACTAAAAGAACGCTAATATCACTTGGTTTAATGCCGCTAATTCTTGAAGCCTGAGACAGGGTGCTTGGTTTAATTGAATTTAATTTTTCTTTTGCCTCGAATGATAATGATGAGAGCGAGTCGTAATCAAAGTTTTTTGGAATTTTAATCTCCTCTAACCTATGTAGTTTGTCTGCATTATTTTTTTCTTTTTCAATATACCCCTTATACTTTATTTGAATTTCAGCCTGCTCAATAACTTCAATATCCAGAGAGTTCTGGTCGATGTAATCTCTAACAGAAGGCAAAGAAATAATATGCTCTTTTTTAATATTAGGCCTTGCATACATTTTATATAACTTTCCTTTTTGAGGTACAGGGTCATAGCCAATAGACTTTAATAAAGGGTTAACTTCATCTAACTCATAACTTGTTTTTTCAAAGAAATCTATATAGGATGTAACTTTTTCTTGTTTACTCCGAACTCTTTCGAGTCTGTTTTTTGACGCTAGACCAATATTAAAGGATTTTTCCGTTAACCTTATATCAGCATTATCTTGCCTTAAAAGAGTTCTATACTCTGCTCGAGAAGTAAACATCCTGTATGGCTCTTCTGTTCCTTTGGTAATTAGGTCGTCAATTAATACACCAATATATGCTTCGCTTCTTGTGAGAATCAAAGAGTCTTTTGAAAAAACTTTTGCAGCAGCATTAATACCTGCCATTAAACCTTGCGCTGCTGCCTCTTCATATCCTGTTGTTCCGTTTATTTGCCCTGCAAAAAATAAATTCTCTATACTTTTTGTTTCAAGTGTTAAGGTTAACTGGGTTGGTGGGAAATAATCATACTCAATTGCATAACCTGGTCTAAAAAATTTTACATTTTTAAAGCCTGGTATTTTTTTAATTGCTAAATATTGAACATCCTCAGGCATTGATGTAGAAAAACCGTTTACATAAACTTCTATGGTATTTTTTCCTTCTGGTTCAACAAAAATTTGATGTCGCTCTTTATCTGAAAACCTATGAATCTTATCTTCAATAGACGGGCAGTACCTTGGACCTGTGCTACTAATTTTTCCATTAAACATAGGAGATCTACTAAAA
>RGHK01000212.1 GCA_010024215.1 Pseudomonadota bacterium
ATGAAACTAATATTGAAAAAATAAATATTAGTTTAAACAAAGAAAATACATTCATTGATATTACAAATAAAGAGATGAACACAAATATCAATACAGTTAATACAGGCCCAATTAAATTATTTATTGATGAAGAAAAAAGAATATTTAACGAAGAGATTCACTATTTTGATCATCCCTATTTTGGAGCAATTGTAAGTATAAAGAAAATCTAACTCTTATAATAAGCGTTATCATCAATAGAATGATCAGTTAAATCTTTTACTGCTTTTAACTCAGGTATTTGTTCAGTTAAAGTTTTTTCAATTCCATCTTTAAGAGTTACATCCACCATTCCGCAACCCTGACACCCTCCTCCAAATTGAAGAATAGCCTCACCTTTATCTGTAAATTCAACAAGACTTACTTCACCTCCATGAGTTTCTAGCATTGGATTAATCTCATTATAGATAACATAATTTATTCTATCTTCAACCGGACTGTCTGGAGATATATTTGGAAGTCTAGCGTTAGGTGCTTTTATTGTTAACTGACCGCCAAATGTATCTTCATCATAATTAACCTCAGCATTTTCTAAAAAAGGAACGCTTCTTTTCTCAACATGAACTGTAATGAGTTTTAAATTTAAGATTATGTCGTCTTCACCAGCTTCATCTGGTTTACAATAAGCCAAGCAGGTTTCAGCCTTAGGAGTTCCTGGATCAGAAATGAAAATTCTCACAGCAAGGTTAACTTCATTTTTATCTTTTAATAATTTAGCTAAGTACTTCTCTGCTGATTCAGTAATGTTTACTATTTCATTCATATAACTAAGTGGTTAAAAATAATAATTTAATCTTTATATTAATCAATATAACATTTATAAGGTTAACATTTGTCATAACAAGATTTTTTATCAAGTAAATGAATAAATTTAATAAAGCAACATCTTTAATTCAAGAATATTATCAAAATAAAATTGTAATCAATCTCAGTCCTGCTTGTGGCTATAGATCTAGATGTGAATTCGGTTATAGAAATGATTTATATACTATGTATTCATCTTCTGGAGAGATAATTTACTTAAATACATTTCCAATTACCAGACCATCTATTCAAAACTTAATGCCAAAACTATTAGAACATATTAATAAATCAAAAGTTCTAAAGCATAAATTATTTCAAATTAATTTTAGAACAAATAGAAAAAATCAAATATTGGTTTCGATGATTTACCATAAACCCCTAGATGATGTGCTTAAAAATCTTGCAGATAAAACAGCTAATATCTTAAATATTAGTATTAATCTGAGGTCTAAAAATAATTTATATTCAACTAATAGTGATTTACTTAATGATAATTTAGGTTATTTAG
>RGHK01000213.1 GCA_010024215.1 Pseudomonadota bacterium
CTAAGTTAGTAAGAGTTTTACTACTTTCAATTAGACCATTTAAACCCGTCCATCTACCTTCAGTAATACTACTATCAGATAAACTCAATTTTTTATAGCTAACCCGAAAATGTTTTTAACATGGCTTGAGTAATAGCAGATGCAAAGTCGGTACATTTGTGAATAATTTTTCTAAGATAGTTTTTAAAGTTTGCCCAGCAATGTTCAATAGGATTTAAATCTGGCGAATACTTTGGCAGAAAGAGTAAGTGACATCCCGCTTTTTCTATCAACTCTCTAGTCTTTGCTGATTTATGAAAACTTGCATTATCTAAGATTACATATTGCCCTTTACGTAATACAGGACAGAGATATTTCTCAAGCCAGTTATTGAATAAGAAGGTATCCATAAAACCTTTATATTCAATAGGAGCAACTAAATCTTTAGTCTTGGGTATATGACCAGCTACAATACTTCTCCTCTCGCTACGAAATCCATCTACATCGCCATAAGAACGTTTACCGATCTCAGACCAACCATGAAGAATGCATATATTATTATCGACGCCCATCTCATCACAAAAAACCAAATCTGAGGGATTTAATTTATCTATCTTCTCCATAAACTCTTTTCTTTCATTTTTGTCTCTTCCCTTATATCTTGGCTCTTTTTTTATATGTAATCTTCATTCTAGAAAGCGCATCATAAAATGTACTCATTGCTACATCATGCGCTACATTATCTCTAATTGTAATACCATCGGAATTTGGATTCTTATCTAAATATTCTAAGACTTTTTTTCTATCGTTAAAAATTATTTTTCTTCCTTTGCTCAAATGTTGTCTAGAACCGTAATCACCCGTTGCCTTATATCTCTTTATCCATCCTCCTATTGTCTGACGACTCATCTGATACATCGATGCTAATTGCTTTATTTGATATTCACCTGTATTATACTTTGATATTACTCTATCTCTTAAATCTTGACTACCTTGTGGGCCTTCTGTGCCACTGTCGGTATGACTGCGAATTATACCATCTGCTGTCCCAATTTCAAATGCTTCAGCCTGACTGCCATTATCATATTGAGCCATAATAACACCACCTACAGTAGTCTTAGCCCAACATTCAAATGTAAAGTCACCTGTGCCAAAATTATCATTAAAACCAGGAGTAATATAATCATTACCATCTAATTTTAAACTATAACCACCTGAACGATATGGACTAAATGATTGTGATGACGGTGTGCCAGCTGATGTAATTGTTACCGCATTTGACGAATTATCTGTGAAAGCTGAGTTATCGCCTGCTGAACCACTAGTTGTTAGCAGTAAAGTATTGCCCTGTGTATTTTCTTGTTGTGGGA
>RGHK01000214.1 GCA_010024215.1 Pseudomonadota bacterium
AGTTTTTAGCTACATTTGCGCCTTGAAATGAGAAACACAATACTCTACATTATCACCCTATTTATTTTCAACTTTAGTATTGCTCAAAAACAATACATCCTTTCTAAAACTGATGGGTCAAAAATAGTTATGGATGGATTTATCTCAGATGATGAGAAATCTGTTTCCTATAAAAAAACGGTTGATTATGAGTGGCAACCGGGATACAATACTCCAGCTAAGTTAGAAACAGATGTTTTTATGAGTTACACAGATGAGTATATTTACTTTGGAGTTAAAGCATATACTGATCCAGATGATATTAGAGGTCAAGTAAGACCCAGGGATGAAATGGCAATGGGATTAAATGAAGATATAATATTTCTAAGATTTGATCCTTATCTAGATGCAAGGAGTGTCTATTTGCTAGCATCGAATGCATATGGAAGTCAGTCAGATATTAGAGCAAAGCAAGCAACCAGTGATGAAGAAAGGTATGATTCTTCATTTAATGCAATTTATGAAACCATATCAAGTATAAATGAGGACGGATATACTGTTGAGTTTTTAATTCCATTTACCTCAATACCTCATCCTAATGCTGAAGACAAAGTATGGGGATTTAATGTCACAAGATATTTTACTCTTGAAGGAAATGGAGTATTTACTATGAGTGATAAATATGACAGAGATAATCCATGTAGAATTTGTCAAATAGAGGGTAGATTAATAATGAATGACGTGCCTTTTAAAAGAAATACTGAGCTACTACCTTACATATCATCAAATCTTTCAGGAGAAAGAGTTTCAGATGGTCAACCCATTGAATATGGGAAAAGCAAAAATGAATTTGGAATAGGAATTAAATATGATATAAATTCAGCATCAACAGCTGAACTTACAATTAATCCAGATTTCTCTCAAATTGAAGCAGATGAAACTCAAATTGATATCAATTCAGCATATGCGCTTCAATATCCTGAGTTAAGACCATACTTTAGTCGTGGAATGGATCTGCTGAATTTTTTAGATAATGCATTTTATTCAAGAACTATTAATTCTCCATCTATATCATCCAAAATTACTCTTCAAGATGAAAATTCAAGTTCTATAATCCTGTCAGCTGTAGATCAAAAGTCACCTTACTTAGTTGGTGGTGAAGATAAATCTTATTTTGGTGAAGGTGGTATTAGCTATGTTAATACATATAGATACCAAAGGGTAGTTGATCAAAACACAAAATATGGATTTTTTACAACAAACAGATTCTATGAAGGAGGTGGTAGTGGAAATTTATTTGGAATTGATGGACTATTTACATTTAACAAAATCTGGAAAATTCAGTTTGAGTTTATTAAAAATTTTAATGT
>RGHK01000215.1 GCA_010024215.1 Pseudomonadota bacterium
TGAATCATGACAACATGTTTTGCTATATCTGCAATAGCTGGAACAATTGTCATTGCTGTAGCACCACTTCCAATTACTGCAATTTTTTTGTTTTTACAATCAATTGTTTCATCCCAAAACTGCGGATGAATTATTTGACCATTAAAGTCTTCTTGATTTTTAAAGTAAGGCATATGAGGTTTGGTATAGCTATAATATCCTCCACATAAAAATAAAAAATTACAGGTCATATTTTTTATTTCATCTTTTTCTGCTATCTCTATCTCCCATATTGATTTTTCAGTATTCCAATTTGCTGAGATTATCTTGTGCTTGAGAAGAATATTTTTCATTAAATCATTCTCTTCTATTGTCTCTTTTAAGTATTCTAGAATTGAAGATCCATCGGCAATTGATTTTTTGTGTATCCATGGTTTAAATCTATAGCCAAGAGTATGCATATCTGAATCTGATCTGATGCCTGGATATTTAAAAAGATCCCATGTTCCGCCAATATTATCTCTGCCTTCTAATATTACGAAAGACTTATTAGGGCAGGACTTTTTTAAATTATATCCAGCAGCAATACCAGATATTCCCGCTCCAACTACTACGACATCTTTATGTGTGTTTGAAATATTTATAATCTTTTTTGTTTTTGAGTTAAAATTTTTTTATGAACTACATCTTACTATCAATTTTAATATTTTCTAATTTTTTATTTTCTTCTGAAATTAAAATTAATGCTTTAAAAAATAAAAACCCTGAAAGAGTTTTATATATTGGCAATAGTTATTTGTACTATAACGATAGCCTTCATAATCACGTAAGAAGAATGCTTGAAGAATATTATCTTAAAGAAATTGTTACGACTAATTATAAATTAGTGACAATAAGCGGATCTCGATCATGGCATCACAATGTTGATCATCCACTTAATCATAAAAAAATTGGAGCAAAAAAACCTTTTGAACTTGTAATTATTCAAGGAGGGAGTGGTGAGACAGATACAAAATCTGAAAGAAAGATATTTTCAGATAGTGTAGAAGAGATTGTAAATAAAGTTCATGCTTCTGGAGCAGAGGCAGCCTTGTACATGATTCATGCATATGTTGCTCCCCACAAGAATGCTAATCCAAAAATGATTACAGATATTAAAAAAATGTATATTGAAGCTGGTAATAAGAATAATGCATTAGTAATTCCTGTAGGTATTGCATTTGAAAATGCATATAGCGCTATGCCTAATATAGAACTCCATAAACCATTTGATGGAAGTCACCCAAGCCTTCTAGGAACATATCTAGCAGCGTGTGTAGTTTTTGGAAGCATTACACAAAGATCACCATTAGGAC
>RGHK01000216.1 GCA_010024215.1 Pseudomonadota bacterium
CTGTTTCCTTACAAAGTTCAATTAATAAATCAAAAGCTTTTTTACTAATTCTATTTTTAGAAAAATCAATATATAAATCATTTAAACTAGCTGTAAAGTTTTCAAGCCTGTTGTTTTCATTTTTAAAATAATCGTTGATATGTAAATTGTTTTCTTGATTATAGACCTCCTTTAAACTAGACCATGATTTTTGACTTGTTGGATTCTTTTTTGATAAAGGCATTATATGGAAGTTTTATTTTTTATCACAATTGAATCAAGCTGAGACTTAATTAGAACTATATCACTAAAGTACTTCTTTTTTAGTGATTCATTTATTGGTTTAGCTTCTGGGAGTTCTTGTTTAAATGGGTCTACTTCAACATCATTTTTTCTAAATCTATAACATACATGAGGACCAGAGGTATTTCCTGTCATTCCAACAAAACCGATAACATCTCCCTGCTCAACAAATTGTCCAACTTTAACATTTGCTTTTTGCATATGAAGATACTGAGTAGTGTATGTGTTGTTATGTTTAACTTTCACATACCTTCCATTAGCCCTTGTATAGCTTACTTCAGTAATAGTTCCATTAGCAGTTGATAAAATAGGAGTTCCAACAGGAGCCGCAAAGTCAGTTCCCCTGTGTGGTCTTACTCTGTTGCCATAATATGCAATTCTTCTTCTTAAATTATACCTTGATGAAATTCTACCAAACTTTATAGGTGATTGAAGAAAAGCTCTTCTTAAATTTTTACCATCTTGATCTAAATACTCAACAATTCCTTTAATAGAGTCCGTTTCATATTCAAATGCATACTGCTCTTTCCCTTTGTGAAGGAAATAGGCAGCCTTAATCTTAGTTATTGCTACTGGAATTGTGTCATCAATAAATGCTTGAGTATATATTACTTTGAATTTATCCCCTTTATCAAGTCTAAAAAAATCAATTGTCCAAGCATAAATATCAGATAAATAATAAGTCAATAATGGATCTTTACCTTGCTCTTCAAGAGTTAAATACAATGAATTATCAATAGTTCCTGCTGCAGATAAATCTTTATAGCTTCGAGGTTTTGAAAAAGTTTTACCGAATATACTATCTCTAAGTTGAATCAATGAATATCCTTCAATAGTTGGGTGATAAACGAATGCTTTGAGCTTTCTTATTGAATCATTTGTAAAAATTAACGTGTAGGGCTTACCTAACTGAAGTTTTCTAAAGCTAACTTCATCTTTTGTTTTCTCAATTGCTTGGTATATTTCTGGATAATCAATGCCCTGGTCTTCAAGTATGTCTCCAAATGTATCACCTCTTTTTACTTTTCTTTCTTCAAA
>RGHK01000217.1 GCA_010024215.1 Pseudomonadota bacterium
TGCTCAGGCTGAACAACATAAGGAACAGATTTAATTACAGGTCCTTCACAACCTGCTAATGCAGCTGCTGCTGAACTAAAACCAACATACTTTAAAAAATCTCTTCTTGAGGCACCATCATTTTCTTGTTTTGAGTTAACAGGAAGTTTCTCAACAAATTCATTATTTTCGAGTCCCTCAACTATAGTACTTTCACTATTTAGCTGCTCAATTCCTTTCCAATATAATTTTTTACTTTTCATTTTAATAGTGACATTTTGCACACTCAATTCCCCCAAGTTGTGCTACAGTTAATTTTTCAACACCATATTTTTTTGAAAGCTCTTCATGAATTCTTTGGTAGTATTCATTATTCTTATCAACATTACTCTCCCTATGGCAATCAATACACCATCCCATAGTTAACGGAGAATACTGATACATAATTTCCATCTCTTCTACAGGTCCATGACATGTTTGACATTCTATTTTTGCAACTTGTGCATGCTGAGCGTGATTGAAGTATACAAAATCAGGAAGATTGTGAATTCTAACCCATTTAACTGGTTTTGTATTACCCGTATACACTTGATTCTGTTCATCCCATCCTACAGCACTGTAAAGTTTTTTTATTTCATTAGTGTAAAAGTCTCTGGTATATCCATTTTCAAGATCTTCCTCACCGTTATATTCAGCAATATACTCATGACAATTCATGCATACATTCAATGAAGGTATACCAGAATGTTTTGAAACTCTTGCAGAAGAATGGCAATACTTACATTCAATTTGATTTGCTCCAGCATGTATTTTATGTGAGTAATGAATTGGTTGAATTGGAGCGTAACCTTGATCAATTCCAACTTGCATAAGATATCCATAGGTAAAATATGCACTTGATAGTAAAAATCCTATAACCAAAATAAAAATCAAAAATTGATTTTTAACAATTGTTTGCCATAAAGGTGTAATATTTCTTTTTGTATCTGTTTCAATTTTTAAGCCACTTGCATTAGCAATCTTTATAAGTGTCCTTTGAACTAGAAAAAGCATTACTATTAGAATAGTAAATATCAGTATGGTAACCGCTAAAATTATATTAAGAGAAATACTTGAACCTTGACTAGAGGACTCAGTATTTATAGCAGATGTATTAGTTGGAGGTGGTGGGGTAAAACTTGTATAGGCTAAAATATTATCAATCTGTTCATCTGAGAATTGTGGATAATTTGTCATTACCGCACGATTATATTCCTCCCAAATTGCTACAGCTTGAGGGTCACCATCTTTTATCATCTGTGAACCGTTTCTGATCCAACGGTACAACCATTCTTTATCGT